>DATBAK010000083.1 GCA_036271555.1 Acidimicrobiia bacterium | reverse complement strand
CGCGAAGGCGGTGGGTCCGCACGAGACGCGCATCGCTCGGATCTACACCGAGTACCAACGGCGGCTGAACGAAGCCTCCGCGGTCGACTTCGACGACCTGCTGCTGCTCAGCGTGCGGCTGTTCCGCGAGCACCCGGACGCGCTCGCGCGCTGGCAACAGCGCTTCTCACACGTGCTCGTCGACGAGTTCCAGGACACGAACCTCGCGCAGTGGGAGCTCGTCCGGCTGATCTCCGAAAGCCACCGCAGTGTCATGGCGGTCGGCGACGCCGATCAGTCGATTTACAAGTTCCGCGGGGCCGATTACCGCAACCTCGCGCGCTTCGAAGAAGTGTTCCCCGACGCGACGATCATCGTGCTCGATCAGAACTACCGCTCGACGCAGAGGATCCTCGACGCCGCGAACGCGGTGATCGCGAACAACGCGGCCCGGCGGCCGAAGCACCTCTGGACCGAGCAGGGCGAGGGCGCGCCGATCGTGCGCTACGAGGCCGAGGACGAGCACGACGAAGCCGCGTTCGTCGTGAGCGAGATCCGCAGGCTCACCGACACGGCCGATCATCGCTTCGGCGACATCGCCGTCTTCTACCGCACGAACGCGCAGAGCCGCGTGGTGGAGGAGTCGCTCGTACGCGCGGGGATCCCGTACCGCGTGTACGGCGGCGTGAAGTTCTACGACCGCCGCGAGGTGAAGGACGCGCTCGCGTACCTGCGCGCGCTCGTGAACCCCGACGACGAAGTGTCGTGGAAGCGGATCGTCAACACGCCGAAGCGGGGCGTGGGCGACACCTCGGTTGCGAAGGTCGAGTCGTACGCGCAGGGCGCCGGGGTGCCGTTCCGCGAGGCGTTGCAGGCGGCTGCGACCGCGGGCGTGGCCGGCAAGGCGCTCGGCGCCATCCGCGACCTGCTCGATCTGCTCGACGACGTGGCCGACGAGGCCGACGGCGGTGTCGGGCACACGATCGAGATCATCCTCGAGCGCACCGGCTACCTCTCGGAGCTGCGCTCGGAGCGGTCGGTCGAGTCCGAGGGCCGCATCGAGAACCTGCAGGAGCTGATCGGCGTCGCTGCGGAGTTCGACGACCAGGTGAACGCGGGCGACCTCGGCGGGCTCGTCGCGATCGGTGGGCTCGCCGCGGGCGATCCCGACCAACCGCAGGGCCGCAGCGCGGGCGAGCTCGGGGCGCTCGAACGGGTGCAGGCGTTCCTCGAGGCGGTGTCGCTCGTCACCGATCTCGACTCCGACGACCCCGACCAGAGCGCGGTCACGCTCATGACGCTGCACTCGGCGAAGGGACTCGAGTTCCCGGTCGTCTTCATGCTCGGCCTCGAAGACGGCGTGTTCCCGCACGTGCGCAGCCTCGGCGAACCCGACGAGCTCGAGGAGGAGCGCCGGCTCTGCTACGTCGGTATCACGCGCGCGCAGGAGCGCCTCTACCTGCTGCACGCGTGGAGCCGCATGCTCTTCGGCTCCACCGACTACCACCCACCGAGCCGGTTCCTGGAGGAGATCCCCGGGGAGCTCGTCGAGGTGTCGGGCGCGCCGCGTGCGCGTCGGGGCGCGGCCGGTCACCGCGATGCGGTGGTGTCGGCGGCGATCCGGCGCAGCCGGGAGCTCGTCGGTGGAGGCGAGGCGGCGACCGGCGGCGGTGGCGGGTTCGGCATGTCGACCGCGTCGACCGGCGCGCGCGGCGCCGACCAATTGGGCCTCCGGATCGGTGACGACGTGCACCACGAGAAGTTCGGAGAAGGCGTGATCATCGACATCAACGGCGGGGGCGACAAGGCCGAGGCGACGGTGCGCTTCCGCGACGTCGGCGAGAAGGTCCTGCTGCTCGCGTGGGCACCCTTGAGTCGCGTATGACGACGCTCGACGACTTTGCAGCGCTCGCCGCACGCGACCACGGGCTCGTCGTCGTCACGACGCAGCGCGCCGATCACACGATGCAGGCGTCGGTCGTGAACGCGGGCGTGCTCGAGCACCCGCGCACGGGCCAGCGGGTCCTCGGGCTCGTGGCGCGCAGCGACAGTCTGAAGATCAAGCACGTGCGCGTGCGGCCGCGCGTCACGGTGGTCGCGCGCGCGAGCTGGGAGTGGGCCGCGGTCGAAGGCGACGCCGACGTGATCGGTCCCGACGATCCCGCGCCCGGCATCGACGCCGAGGAGCTGCGCGTCCTGCTCCGTGCGGTCTTCGTCGCTGCCGGCGGCGCGCACGACGACTGGCCGACCTACGACCGGGTCATGGCCGAGGAGCGCCGCGCCGCACTGTTCGTCACGCCCCGGCGCGTCTACTCGAACGGCTCATGACCGACGACGAGAAGCTGCTCGCGAAGAAGCGCGCCGCGGCCGCGCATCCCGATCGTCCGGGCGAGCGTTGCAACGCGCCCGCCGGCACCTGGACGCCGCGCGTCGACCATTCGAAGTGCGAGGCGAAGCACGACTGCGTCGACGTCTGTCCGAACGACGTCTTCGAGGTGCGGCGTATCGACGATGCCGATTTCAAGGCCCTCGGCCTGGTCGCGAAGCTCAAGGTGATCGCGCACAAGCGTCAGACCGCGTACACGCCCCGCGCCGCGGACTGTCACGCGTGCGGGCTCTGCGTCGTCGCGTGCCCCGAGCACGCGATCACGCTCGGCGCACCGACCGCGGGCTGAACCGACTCAGGCCGGCACGGGCACGACGTACACGGAAAAAACGGAGTCGCGCGCGCGGTCGACAAGTGAGTCGTAGCGTGCCGCGAGCCGCGCGAGCGCGGGCGCGGTCTCGATCCAGTGCTGCTGCGCGAGCAGTACGAGCGTGTGATGACGCAGCACGCGATTCCAGTCCGGTGTCGCGCGCGCGAGCTCGCGCAGCGAACCGCGGATCAGCGGCGCCTCGCTGTGCACGCGGGCGTTCTCACCCGCACGCGTGAGGCGAGGCGGTGTGCGCGCGAGGCCGGCGACGAGCTCCCCTCGCGCGCGCGTCAGCTCCGAAGGCAGCGTGGGCGCGGAGTCGAAGCGGGCGACGCGACGCGCGCCCTCGGGTCCCGCGGCCCGTTCGGTACTGCTGACGACGAGCAGGCGCGGGATGTGCGACTGGCGGGGCACGCCGTGATGCGCGCCGAGGTACGGGTCGCCGGCGAGGACGCGGATGTCGTAGCCGTGCCGCACGAGGTCCCACATCACGCCGAACCCGGTGCTGATGAACGCGTGGGTGCCGGCGAGCGTGAGCAGATACGGCCCGTGCTCCGGCAGCGCGGTCCGCACCTGCTTCGTGAGCGCGGTGACGGCGCGCGTGTCGTCGTTCGCCACGGCGATGGCCGGGCTGCGCCGCGCCGACGCGATCACGCCGCCCGCGACGATCACGACGACGACGACGGCGGCCAACGCGCGTCGCGCGCCCGCGCGCACGAGGGCGATCCGCGCCGTGAACCAGGCTTCGAGCGCGCGCCCGACCACGAGCACGATCGCGATCCATGCGTACACGCTCACGATCCACACGAAGCGCAGCCGGTACGGCGTCGGACCGCCAAACGCGATCGGGAGCTTCGCGAGCACGTACCACGCGCCGCCGAGCGTCACGAGCGTGAGCACGGCGAGCCGCGTGAACGCGGGCGTCGATGACCGCAGTGCGCCAGCCGCGAGCGCCAGCAGCACGACGATCGCCGACAGCGTGGTCCACCACCCCACCGGTCGCAGCAGCGCGGCGTTCGCCGCGAACGTCGCCTGGTGACGCGCGAACAACGGCGGGATCGCGAGTGCACGCAACACGTACCGCGACGAGACCTCGAAACCCAGCGGGTGCTGCGACGAACCGCCCAGCGAGTTCCAGAGTCGGGTCACGTTCCCACCGTGGTGGAAGAGCTGATCCCACGCGGCCGTCCACCAACACACGGCGAGCACGACGACGGTCGCGATCCACGAGCGCCGACGCGTCCGCCGCCACGCGTCCACGCGGACGCTGCGCCGGTTCACACCGCGTTCGCTCAACACCAGTGCAACCAACGCCGCGATCGTCACCGCGACGACCGGCACCACGTAGAGCACGTGGCACTGCATCGTGAAGCTGCCGACGAGCGCGGCGAGCGGGAGCGCGACGCGATCGCCGTTCGCGAACGCCCACGCGAGCACGAGGAACAGCAGGAACGGCATGAGTGCCGCGTACGGATTCCAGATCTGCACCGTGACGTCGCGGCCCAGCCCCACGAGGAGGATCGAGATCGCGAGCAGCGCGACGAGCGCGCCCACCGAGCCCGCGTGCCGCCGCATCACCCACGCGATGCCGGCGATGCACACGACGTTGAGCAACGCGATCGCGATCACGAGCGCGTTCGGCGACGAGCGGCCCACGAGATCGGGGATCGCGAACCACCAGAAGAGCATCGGTCCGAGGTGGTGCGCGGTGCCGCCCCCGGTCACCCGCACGCCCGCGCTGATCGTCGACGGCATCCCGAGCAGTGGCGTGTTCCCGCTGAAGACGTCGTGCGAGATGCGCGCGATCGCGGCTTCGTCGTCGGCCGGTTGCCAGTGCTCGGCGATCCGCGCGCCGGCGGCGACGATCACCGGTGCGATCGCGGCCAGCAACGCGACCAGCGTCAACCCGTCGATCGTTCGGAACCGCGAGCGGGTCACCGGTTCGCCGGACGCCCCCGCCCCCTCGGCCGTCACCCGCGGGACGCTACCTCGCAACCGGGCGAGCGGTTCGGGGCTACGTCCGGGGCGCGAACGGGTCCCATGCGCCGGGTGCGGTCGCCAGGAACCGTTCGATCCGCGCGCGCACCTGCTCGGGCGCCAGCGCGCTCGCGTCGCCGGCGCGCAGGCGCAGCTGCGGCGTGAGCGCGCCGGGCGGATCCGCTTCCCACACGGCGGCGCCGGGCTCGAGCGCGGTGAGCGAGCCCGCGAGCGGTGCAAGGTCCGGGCGCGCCAGCACCGGATGCGAGACGAACATCACCCACGACTCGTAGCGCAGCTCGAGCCGGAACCGATGGTCCTGCACGAGCAGGATCCGCAGCCGATCGGTCGCGCGGTTCACGGCCATCGGGTGCACGGCCTCGGACCACTCCTGCGTGAAGCGGTGCGTCGCGCGCGCCGACCAGTCGTCGGGCACGGTCACGATCGCGAGGTCGAGCTCGGGCACTTCTTCGATCGTCACGACGCCGCGCGCGATCGCCTCCATCGACTCGCCGAGGTGCGCGTCCTCGTCTTCCCAGAGCGCGCGCACGCACTCGGGGCGATCGAGCCATTCGGTGAGCCGCGGCAACGACTCCTCGTACAGCACGGCGACCGTTTGCGGATAGGGCGCGTCGAGCAACGTGGCGTCGAGCGGCGACGTGCGCGGGTCTTCGAACGCGGCGATCGCGATCGCGAGCCGCGCCGCGTCGCGCGACGCGAAGCCGCCGAAGTCGCCCGCACGGGCGACGTCGATGACGAGGTCACGCCGGGCAACCGCAGCCGACGGATCGACGAGCGCGTACACCGACGTCAGCCCGTCCTGGTCGAAGTGGTTGTTCGACACGACGTCGATGCCGTCGAAGAGATCGGGACGGTCGAGCGCGAGGAACGCGCTCTGTGCCGAGAGATCGGCGCGCACCTCGACCGGCGTCGGGCTGCCCGGCCAGTGCGAGAGCGTGAGCCGGGTGCTCGGTGCGGCCGCGCCGTCGACCACGACGTTGGGCGTGGCGCCGAGGTCGTCGTAGGGAACGAAGCGCAACGGGAGCACCCGGGAAGCCTACGGCCGAGGGCTGCAATTCCGCAAGAACCAACTTGCGAATTTCAGGCGACCGTCGTGACCGAGCCCTCGTCGCCGAAGTCGATGATCCAGCTGCCCTTGAAGTCGCCGGTTCCGACCGCGGTCTTGTAGAAGTCGAGCTGCCCGAGCGTCACCTGCCTGCCGTCGCAGGTCCACTCGTCGTTCGACGGCTTCCAGTCGACCGTGCAGCCCGTCGACGCGACCGTCGGCTTGATGGCGACCAGGCGTCCGTTACGCAGCGCGAGCCAGTAGCGGCAGCCGCCGCTCACGGCGACGTAGCTCGGTGCGGTCGCGGCGCGCGGCACGAGGTCGGTGAGGCTGCCGCCGTTCACCCGTCCGCACGGTCCGGTCTTGCCGCCGCGGGAGAGGAAGAGGATCGAGCCGGCGATGAAGAACCCACCGAGCACGACGATCGCGGTGACGATCGCGAGCAACTTCACGTCGCTCGTCCGTTGGTTCTTCGACGCGATCGTGCTCATCGAGCGTGCCTGGCCGGTCCCGCGGACCCCTCGCTAGGGTGTCGCCGCTGACCGGAGCCGCCGGCCCGGGCGGAGGAGGAGTCGTTGCTGCGACGCTACCGCGTCGTCATCGCCAAGCCCGGACTCGACGGGCACGATCGTGGTGCGAAGGTGATCGCGCGGGCCTTGCGGGACGCGGGCTTCGAGGTCGTCTACACCGGGCTCTTCCAGACTCCGCAACAGGTCGTCGAGGCGGTGCTCCAGGAGGACGCCGACGCCCTCGGGCTGTCGGTGCTCTCGGGCGCGCACATGACGCTGATCCCCGCGGTCGTCGCGCGGCTCCGCGAGGTCGGCCTCGACGCCGTGCTCGTGTTCGCGGGCGGCATCATCCCCGACGCCGATCGCGCGTCGCTGCTCGAGACCGGCGTCGCGCAGGTCTTCACACCGGGCGCGGCGCTGCGCGAGGTCACCGACTGGCTCGAGTCCGCGCTCGACGCGCGCGAGAGCCACACTGCAGCGTCCGGCGGCCGCTAGTTCGTACACACAAGGCAGGAACAGCGAGCGGACGTATCAGATGGCGGGTGCAGCGCCGTGCCGAGCGGCAGCGAGATGCGACCATCAATGAGGAGCACACGTTGGATCTCTTCGAATATCAAGGCAAGCAGCTGTTCGCGCGCTACGGCATCCCCGTGTCGGCGGGCGGCACCGCCGACACGGTCGACGAGGCCGTCGCCGCGGGTGAATCCGCGGGCTATCCCGTCGTCGTGAAGGCGCAGGTCCAGGTGGGCGGGCGCGGCAAGGCGGGCGGGGTGAAGCTCGCCGAGAACGTCGACGAGCTGCGCACGCACGCGGGCAACATCCTCGGTCTCGACATCAAGGGTCACGTCGTGCGCCGGGTCTGGGTCGAGCACGCCTCCGACATCAGCGCCGAGTACTACGCGTCGTTCACGCTCGACCGCTCGGCGAAGAAGCACCTCGGCATGCTGTCGGCGAAGGGCGGTATCGAGATCGAGACGGTGGCGGACGAGGATCCGGACGCGATCGCGCGCATCGAGATCGATCCCGTCGACGGGTTGGCCGAGTCGGTCGCGCGCGACTGGGTGACGGCGGCGAAGCTCGACCCGAAGGCGAACGCGGGCGCGGTCGACATCCTGATGAAGCTCTACCGCGCCTACGAGGACGGCGACTGCGATCTCGTCGAGATCAACCCGCTCATCCTCACACCCGAGGGCAAGGTGCACGCGCTCGACGCGAAGGTGACCCTCGACGACAACGCGAAGTTCCGTCACCCGGAATGGTCGGAGCTCGAAGGGCTCGAGAAGCTCGACCCGCGCGAGCGCGACGCGTCCGAGAAGGGGCTGCAGTACGTCGGGCTCGACGGCGACGTCGGCGTGATCGCGAACGGCGCCGGACTCGCGATGGCGACGTGCGACATCGTGCACGAGGTCGGCGGCAAGCCCGCGAACTTCCTCGACATCGGTGGCGGCGCGAGCGCGCAGGTGATGGCGAACGCGCTCGGCGTCATCAACAACGACCCGAGCGTGAAGTCGATCTTCATCAACATCTTCGGCGGCATCACGAAGGGCGAAGAAGTCGCCAACGGGATCGTGCAGGCCCTCGGTGAGGTCGACATCGCGTCACCGATCGTCATCCGCCTCGACGGCACCAACGCCGATCTCGGGCGGGAGATCCTCAAGAGTCACGAGTCGGACCGGCTCGTCAGCAAGGCCACGATGATCGAAGCCGCGCGCGCGGCCGTCGAGCTCGCGAAGGGACGCTGAGAACCCCATGTCCATCCTCGTCGACAAGAACACGAAGGTCCTCGTGCAGGGCCTGACCGGCAACCAGGGCCGCTTCTACGGGCTGCGCAACCGCGACTACGGCACCAAGGTCGTCGCCGGTGTGCGCGCGGGCAAGGGCGGCACCGACGTCGAAGGCATCCCGGTGTACGACACCGTGAAGGACGCGGTCGCCGCGACCGGCGCGACGGTGTCGATGCTCATCGTGCCCGCGCCCGGGTGCCAGGAAGCGGTGAACGAGGCGGCGGAAGCCGGGCTCGAGCTCGTCGTCGTGCTCACCGAGGGCATCCCCATGCACGACGAGGCGCGCTTCTACAACCGGTTGCGCCGCGACTTCCCGTCGACCCGCATCCTCGGCCCGAACTGCCCCGGCGTCCTCACCCCCGGCGAGTGCAACATCGGCTTCATCCCCGCGGAGGTGGCGCAGGCGGGCGGGCCGGTCGGCATCGTGAGCCGCTCGGGCACGCTCACGTACCAGGCCCTGAACGAGCTCGGGGAGAAGGGCATCGGCGTCACGACGTGCGTCGGGATCGGCGGCGACCCCGTGCCGGGCACGAGCTTCATCGACTGCCTCGAGCTGTTCCAGGCCGACGACGCGACGAAGGCCGTGATCATGTTCGGCGAGATCGGTGGCTCGGCCGAGGAGGAAGCCGCCGACTTCATCGCGAAGAACATGACGAAGCCGGTCGTGAGCTACGTCGCCGGTGTGACCGCGCCGCCGGGCAAGAAGATGGGCCACGCGGGCGCGATCATCTCGGGCTCGAAGGGCACCGCGCAGGCGAAGATGGCCGCGCTCGAGGCTGCGGGCGTGCGCGTCGCGACGAACCCGACCGCGGCCGGCGAATTGATGGCCGAGGTGGTCGCGGGGCTGTAGGCCGCGTTACTCGAACGGCGGGTCGGGCGGCACGGGCGCGGGCGCGCCGTCGCCGGTGATCGGCTCGCGCAGGACGCGCGCGGCGAGCGCGGCGACGACCACCATCGCGGCGCCGAACACGATCGTGAACGCGCCGAACACCGACCCGACGTGCGAGTTGCTCCCCGAGTTCGTCGTCGAGTCGGCGATCTTGCCGGTCAGCAAAACCGCGCCGACGGTCGCGCCGAACGCGCCGATCCACACCGTGAACCGGCGGTGCGACTGCGCGCCGACCGCGCCGACGAACAGGCCCGCCGCGATGCTGAGGAGTCCGGCGACGACGACGTTGCCGGCCTTGTCGCCGAAGAAGATCACGGTGTCGATCATCGCGACGACCCCGGGGAGCACCGCGGCCGTCGCGACGCCGCGGTGGCCGCGCGCGTCGAGGACCGCGACGCCGATCAGGTAGACGACGCCGAACGCGAGTGACACCACGCCGAGTGCGCCGACGTCGGGTTCCTGCTGCCCGGTGAACGTGAAGTCGTTCTCCGGCGCGGGGCCGTTGGACGTGAAACTCCCGTCGGGGCTCGGGGTCAGGATGGTTCCGTCGGCGGAGCTCGATCCGATCGACGACGACACGCCGAACGGAAAGTCGGTCTGCGTGCTCACGTTGGAGACCTCGACGGTCGCCCACGTCAACGCCATCAGGAGCGCGAGCGCGAGGAGCAGTGGCCGCCCCTTCGCGGGCCCGACCGCGAACGCGCCGATCCAGGCGACGATCGTGATCGCGAAGAAGAGGCGCAGGTCGGCGACGGCGTGGATCCGGGGGAACTGCACGAATCCCATCGCGGCCGCGATGCAGATCGCGACGAGCGCGACTCCCGTCGACTCCAGCACGGTCGGGAGCCGGTCGACGAGCACGAGCCCGGCGACGACGGCGATCGCGCAGAACGCGAAGCCGGCCCAGCCCGCACCGTGACCGTCGTGCGGAGAGAGGTCGATCCCGAACGCGATCACGCCGATCGAGATGAGGACGCCGGCACCCCCGGCGATCGCGTTGGCGAGCCACGGGGTCGCGCGGGCCTCGACGCGCCACCCGCCCGCCACCGCGGGCGCACTGTCCATCACGAGTTGCCCCCCACTGCCGGTCGTGTGGTCGTCGTCAGGAAAGCGCGGGTCCGGTTGCCGCCGCGCCCTCGCGCGTGAGCATCACGCCGCCGACCGCGAGCCCGATGGAACCGAGGAGCATCAGCCAGAAGCCGAAACCGAAGTCGAGCACGCTGTTGTCGCGGATCAGGTACGCGAGCATCAGCAACGCGGCCTGGAAGCCGAGCACGACGTGGATCTGCGGCCACGTGAAGCCGAGAATCCGATCCGGAGTGCGCAGGCCACCCCACGCGGTCGCGGCGACCTGCACCGCCATGATCAGGCCGATCCACGCGGGGATCGCCGACACCGGGAACAGCGCGGCTTTGTTCCACGCGCTGTAGTTCGCGGTGCCGCCGATGGTCGTCGCACCGAAGGTCACGCGCGGCGCCTTGAACGTGTAGAACGCGAAGAACGACGCCAGGAACACGATGGCGCCGGCGATGACGACGACGATCCCGCCGGTCGTGGGCTTCTTGTTCATCGAACCGCTCCCGTGTTGCGCTCTTGCTGCAGCCGCACCGCTCCGACCGCGAGTGCGATCGCGGCGATGAAGTCGATCACGGCGCCCGCGCCGAGTCCGGGGTTGTCGGTCGCGAGGAAGAACAGCGTCAGCAACACCGCGAAGATCCCGAGCACGAGGTGGAGTTGCTCCCACGTGAAGCCGCCGACGCGGTCGGGGAGCGGCGAGCCCGCGAACCGCGTGAGCGCGATGTGCGCGCCCATCACGATGCCGTACAAGACCGGCAGCGTCGCGATGGGAAACAACCCGGTACCCCACGCGCTCGGCGCGTGGCTGTAGTAACCGAGGAATGATCCGATCAGCATCACTGCCGCCGCGCCCATGATCGTCCACTCCGCCGTCGTGGGCTTGGCCTTGTCCACGATGCCCCTCCGTGCGTTGTGATTTGCGCGAATCAGACCATGGATGCGCATCCGAGACAAGCACCGCGGACCGTTTGCCGCGCGGCACGCTCGGCAATAGGGTCCGGTCACGTGCGGGTCGGAGTGCTGGCGTCAGGAAGTGGCACCAACCTGCAAGCGATCCTCGACCGGGGCGTGCCGGTCGTCGTCGTCATCGCCGACCGCCAGTGTGCGGCGCTCGACATTGCGCGCAACGCGGGTATCGCCGCGGCGCTCGTCGAACGCGACGACTACGGATCGACCTTCGACCGGGTCGCGTACACACATCGCGTCGTCGACGAGCTCGCGGCGCACGGTGTGGAGCTCGTCGTGATGGCGGGATTCGGCACCATCCTCGAGAAGCCGATCCACGACGCGTTCCCGAAGCGCATCCTGAACACGCACCCCGCGTTGCTGCCTGCGTTCAAGGGCTGGCACGCGGTTCGCGAGACGCTCGAGGCCGGCGTGAAGATCACCGGTTGCACGGTGCACTACGCGATGTTGGACGTCGACGACGGGCCGATCCTCGCCCAGGAAGCGGTGCCGGTGCTCGACGACGACACGGAGGAGACGTTGCACGAACGCATCAAGGAGGTCGAGCGCCGCTTGTATCCCGAGGTGATCATGCAGGTGGTCCGCGAGCACGACGAGGCCGTGCGATGAGGAGCCAGGCGCAGACCGGCGGCGGGGTCGAGCCGGAGGTCGTAGCCGTATGAGGATCAAGGTCAAGCGCGCACTGCTGTCGGTGTTCGACAAGGCCGGGATCGAGGACCTCGCGCGCGCGCTCCACGAGCTCGGCGTCGAGCTCGTGTCGTCGAGCAACACGGCCCGGGCGATCGAAGCCGCCGGCATCCCGGTGACCCCGTTGTCGAGCGTGATCGACTTTCCGGAGATCCTCGACCACCGCGTCGTGACGCTCCACCCACGCGTGCACGGCGGCCTGCTCGCCGACCTCGGCAAACCCGAGCACCGCGCCGATCTCGAGCAGCACGGCATCACGCCGATCGAGCTCGTCGTGTCGAACCTGTATCCGTTCCGCGGGAAGCCGAGCATCGACACCATCGACATCGGCGGGCCCGCGATGACGCGCGCAGCGGCGAAGAACCATGAGTGGGTCACGATCGTCACGAGCGTCGAGCAGTACGAGCCGTTGCTCGCGGAGCTGCGCGCGAACGACGGCACGGTCGGCGACGACACCCGGCGCGCGTTCGCGGTCGAGGCGTTCGCGCGCACGGCTGCGTACGACGCCGCGATCGTGGGATGGCTCGAAGGCGACGACGATCCGTTGCCGAAGCACGTGTTGCTCCCACTCGAGCGCACCGACGACGAGTTGCGTTACGGCGAGAACCCGCATCAGCGTGCCGCGCGGTACCGCGAGATCGGCGCGCCCGGGTTCTGGGACACCGCGGTGAAGCACGGCAACTTCGCGCTGTCGTACCTCAACTTCTACGACGCCGAAGCCGCGTGGCGGCTCGTGCACGACCTGGGCTCCGGACCGGCGTGCGCGATCGTGAAGCACGCGAACCCGTGCGGGGTCGGTGTCGCCGACTCACTCGCGGAGGCGTACCGGCTCGCGCTCGATTGCGACGACAAGTCCGCGTTCGGCGGCATCGTCGCGTTCAACCACGTGGTCGACGACGCGACGGTCGAGGAGATGATCCCGGCACCGCAGGCCGACGTCGTGATCGCGCCGGGCTACGCACCCGGTGTCGTCGAGCGTCTGCTCGCGAAGCGCAAGCGCACGCGTGTGCTCGAAGCGCAACCACCCGAACGGCCGCTTCGGAACTTCCGTCAGAGCTCGGGCGGCTTTCTCGTGCAAGTACCCGACCACTTCGCGGCGACACGCGACACGTGGCGCGTCGTCACGAAGTTGCAGCCGACCGACGAGCAATGGCGCGATCTCGAGCTCGCGTGGCGGATCTGTGCGTACGTGAAGTCGAACGCCGTCGTGCTCGTGTCCGGTGGCCAGGCCGTCGGGATCGGCGCCGGTCAGCAGAGTCGCGTCGACGCGGCCGAGATCGCGGCGCGCAAGGCCGCGGGGCGCGCGAAGGGCGGGGCGTCGGCGACCGACGGCTTCTATCCCTTCCCCGACGGTGTCGAGGCCGCGGCCGCGGCCGGGGTCGCCGTGCTCGCCCAGCCCGGCGGCAGCACGAACGACGACGCCGCGATCGCGACGGCCGACGAGCTCGGCATGGCGATGGTGCTCACGGGCGAGAGGCACTTCAACCATTGAGCGCGATCCTCATGCCCGGTGCGCCCGTCGCGGCGGCGACGTTCGCGGATCTCGCGCCGCGCATCGCGGCGCTGATCGACGCCGGTCATCGGCCGGGTCTCGCGACGATCCTCGTCGGCGACGACGGCGCGAGCGCGGGCTACATCCGCATGAAGCAGGAGAAGGCGGTCGAGGTCGGGTTCACGTCACCGCACGTGCACCTGCCCGAGGACGCGTCGCAACTCGACCTCCTCGCCGCGATCCGCGAGCTCAACGACGACGACTCGGTCGACGCGATGCTCGTGCAACACCCGACGCCGCGACAGATCGACTACGAGGCCGCGCTCATCGAGGTCGATCCCGACAAGGACGTCGACGGGATGCACCCGACGAACCTCGGGCGGCTCGCGCTCGGCGTCCCCGGCCCGGTGCCGTGCACGCCCGCGGGCATCGAAGCGCTGCTCGCGCACTACGAGATCCCCGTGTCGGGACGCGAGGTCGTGATCCTCGGGCGGGGCTTCACGCTCGGGCGTCCGCTCTCGCTGCTGCTGTCGCAGAAGCGGCCGACCGCGAACGCGGCGGTGACGGTGGTGCACACGGGCGTACCCGACTGGCCGCGCTACACCCGGCGCGCCGAGATCGTGATCGCGGCCGCGGGCGTGCCCGGGATCCTGCAGCCCGAGCACGTCCAGCCCGGCGGAGTCGTGGTCGGTGGGGGCGTGCGCTACGAGGGCCGCAAGCTCCTGCCCGACGTCGACGAGCGCTGCGAGGAGGTCGCGGGCTGGATCACGCCGCGCATCGGCGGCGTCGGCCCGACGACGATCGCGATGCTCTTCCGCAACGCGGTCGAGTGCGCGGAACGGCGGGCGAAGAAGTGACCGCACCCGCGGGTCCGGTGCCCGGTGTCTGCATGCTCTGCGGCGCGCCGCTCGCGAGCGTCGACCGGTGCGGGGCGTGCGGGCTCGCGCAGGAAGGCGGTCCGGGGCGGCGCGATCCGTTCACCGGCCGCGTGCTCGTGTTCTTCGGTCTCCTGTTCGTCGCGGTGTACGCCGCCACCCTCTGCGTGGTGCTGCTCGCTCGCTAGCCCAATTTGCGGGGACGGCGTCAGGCCGCCACAACGGGCGGCGCCGCTTTGCGGTCCGCCCGAGCCGGGAGCTGAGGCGTCGGGGAGGGCGACGCTTGCGAGCCCGACCAGAAATCGCCGGCGGCCGCGCCCGTACGGCACGATGGCTGGTGTCGAATAGCGGTGGGAGTCACCTGTGCTGCTCGCCGAGCTGACCGTCCGTCACACCCGACGTCACATGCCGACCCGACGGGTCGCGCTCGATCACGCCTACCTGCCGATGACGGGTGCCGGGCACGGGCGCCTGCTGCTCCAGACGGTCGTCGCCGAGAACCTCGCCACCCTCGACGAGGAGCAGATCGAGCTCTTCCCGCGCCTGCTCGACGACGCGCGGCGCGGGCTCGGCGTCCCGCGCATCGCGCTGCGCTACCGGCTCCAGACCGACGTGCACGGCCTCGACCGCTCGCGTCACCGCGTGCTCGGTGAGGACGGCCGCGTCGTCGTCGAGCTCGACGTGCACGGCGCGTCGGTGCCACAGGTGCTCGGCGCGGTGCTCGCGGCCGGGTCGATGATCCCGACGAGTCGCGACGCCGCGATCCACGCGATCCGCCTCGTGCTCGAACGGCGCTACCGCTTTCCCGACGGCGTGATCCTGCGCCGGCTCGAGTACGGCGTCCCGCAGCCCGCGCCGCCGATGCCGGGAACGCACTGGGACCGTGGTCGCCCGCCGCAGGAGGTCGAGTGGTCGGGGGTGCCGTCGGAGCGCCGGTGGGCGATGGAGGTGCTCGGCCTGCGGGGTGGCATGGGGCTGGATCGCGACGACATCAACAGGCGCTTCCGGCGCCTGCTGCGCGACGCGCACCCCGATCACGGCGGCGCGCGCCACGAAGCCGCGGAGCGGATTGCCGAGCTCAGCGAGGCGCGTGACGTGCTGCTGGGATTCGCGGCCGCTTCGGCGGTTCCCGCAGCCGGCGATTAGCGTCGATGTCCTTGGGTCGCACTCGCTGCGCTCGCCGCTCCGGACGCGGGGCGGGAGCAGATCGGGTCGCTTGCTCGCTTCGCTCGCCGCTTGCCGGTGACGCACTGGAAGGGCGTGGAACGTGAAGAATCCAGTCCGGGTCGCGGTCACGGGCGCCGCCGGTCAGATCGGGTACAGCTTGCTGTTCCGCATCGCGAGCGGCGCGATGCTCGGCCCCGACCAGCCGGTCGTGCTGCACCTGCTCGAGATCACGCCCGCGCTCGGCGCGCTCGGCGGCGTCGTGATGGAGCTCGACGACTGCGCGTTCCCGTTGCTGCAGGGTGTCGTGCAGACCGACGACGCGAACCACGCGTTCGACGGCGTGAACATCGCGCTGCTCGTCGGTTCGCGTCCGCGCACGAAGGGCATGGAGCGCAAGGATCTGCTCGAGGCCAACGGCGCGATCTTCACGGTGCAGGGCAAGGCCCTCGCCGCGGGTGCCGCGAGCGACGTGCGCATCCTCGTCGTCGGCAACCCCGCGAACACGAACTGCCTCATCGCGATGAACAACGCGTCGGGCATCGGCCGCGACCGCTTCACCGCGATGACGCGGCTCGACCACAACCGCGCCAAGGCACAGGTCGCGGCGAAGGCGGGCGTGCCGGTCGCCGACGTCACGCGCATGACGATCTGGGGCAACCACTCGTCGACGCAGTACCCGGACGTGCTGCACGCCGAGGTCGGCGGCAAGAACGCGGCCGACGTGATCGGCGACCGCTCGTGGATCGAGCAGACGTTCATCCCGACCGTGCAGCAGCGGGGCGCCGCGATCATCGAGGCGCGCGGTTCCTCGTCCGCGGCGTCGGCCGCGAACGCCGCGGTCGACCACGTGCGGGACTGGATGCTCGGCTCGCCGAAGAACGACTGGGTGAGCATGGCAACGTGCTCCGACGGCTCGTACGGCGTCGCCGAGGGTCTGATCTCGGGCTTCCCCGTCACCACCAAGGGCGGCACCTACGAGGTCGTGCAGGGCCTCGAGATCGACTCCTTCTCGCGTGCGCGCATCGACGCCAGCGTGGCCGAGCTCCAGGAAGAGCGCGACGCGGTCGCGGACCTGGGCCTGTTGGGGTAGGTCTCCGCTGGTCTGGTCGGGCTCGCGAGCTTCGCCTCCCTGACGCCTCAGTCGCCGATCGAAGCCGCGCTGCTCGCTCCGCTCGCGCGCTCTGGCGAGAACCATCCGTAGACTCGGCGGCATGCGCGAGCTGCTCGGCACCGCGTGCCCGCTCGACTGTCCCGACACGTGCTCGCTGACGGTCACGGTCGACGACGGCCGACTCGTCGCCGTCGACGCGGGCCCCGGGAACCCGCTCACCGACGGCTTCATCTGCCAGAAGGTGAAGCATCACGCGCAGCGCGTCTACGCGCCCGAGCGCGTGCTCACGCCGCTCGTACGCACGGGCGAGAAGGGTGCGGGGGAGTTCCGCGCCGCGTCGTGGGACGAGGCACTCGACCTCGTCGTCTCGCGGATGCGTGACGCGGCGCAGCGCTTCGGCGCGCAGTCGGTCGTGCCGTACGTCTACAACTCGTCGGCGCCCGCGATGCAGAGTCTCCTCGTCGACCGCTTCTTCAAGCGCTTCGGCGCGTCGCGCGTCGACCACACGATCTGCGCGGCAACGCACGGAGCCGCGTGGTTCGAGATGTTCGGCGACATGCTGTCGGCCGATCCGCGCGACGTCGTGCACTCGCGACTGATCGTCGTGTGGGGCGCGAACCCGACGGTGTCGAACGTGCACTTCCCACCGTTGGTGAACGAAGCGCGCCGCAACGGCGCGCGCCTCGTCGTGGTCGATCCCCGCCGCACCGGGATGGCGCGCCGCGCCGACCGCCATCTCGCGCCGACGCCCGGAACCGACGTCGTGCTCGCGCTCGCGATGGCTGCACACCTGGAGCGCGCGAATCTGCTCGACGACGCGTTCTTGTCGCAGCACGCCGAGGGTGTCGACGAGTACCTGGAGGCGGCACGCCGGTGGACGCCCGAGGTCGCGGCACCGGTGTGCGGCATCGCCGCGACCGAGATCGCCGAGGCGGCGGAGGAGCTCGCGGCGTCGCGCCCGGCGATGGTGCGCGCGGGCTGGGGGCTCGAACGCAGCCGCAACGGCGGTTCCGCGTGCGCGTCGGTGTTCGCGCTGCCGGTGCTCACCGGGCAGTTCGGCGTGCCGGGCGCGGGAATCTTCGCGTCGCTCAGCGAGGCCGCGCCGTTGACGACCGGTCCGAGCGATCCCGCGGAACGTCACGATCCGCGCCCGCGTCACGTGAACATGAACCGGCTCGGGGCGATGCTCAACGACGACGATCTCGACCCGCCGATCGCGGTGCTGTTCGTGCAGGGCGCGAACCCCGCGGCGTCGAACCCGAACCAGCGCGCGGTGCACGCGGGCCTGCTGCGGGACGATCTCTTCACGGTCGTGCACGACCAGGTGATCACCGACACCGCGCGGTTCGCCGACGTCGTGCTGCCCGCGACGACGCACTTCGAGGCGCGCGACCTCGCGGTGTCGTACGGCGCGTACGTGCTCCAGGAGACACCGCAGGTCATCGACCGAGTCGGCGAGAGTCGTTCGAACAACGAGCTCGGCGCCGCGCTGGCCGAGCGCTTCGACTACCCGGCCGAGCGCTTCGACGCCGACCCCGCGACCGTGCTCGGGGGCGCGGTGACCGACGCCGGCGGCGCGTCGGGAGCGCGCCCCCTGCGGGACGAGGGCGAGACCGTGCAATTCCGCGACACGTTCCCGTCGTTCGCATCGAAGCGCGTGCAGCTCGCGCGGCTCACCCAGATTCGCGTGCCCACGTACCAGCCGCTCGACTCCGAGTATCCGCTCGCGTTGATCTCGCCGTCGTCGCCGAAGACGATCAACTCGATGTTCGGCGAGTTCGACGGACCGGAAGCAGTCGTGCGCGTGCATCCCGACGACGCGTCGCCGCGTGCGCTCGTCGACGGCGCAATGGTGCGCGTGTTCAACGAGCTCGGCGCGGTGGAGCTGCCCGTGCGCTTCGACGCGGACCTTCGTGCCGGCGTCGTGTCGATCCCGAAGGGCCTGTGGTGTCGCGCGACGAAGAGCGGGCTCACCGCGAACGCGCTCACGCCCGACTCGCTCTCCGACCTCGCCGGCGGCGCGACCTTCAACGACGCGCGCGTCGAGATCGCGGCCGCGTCTTGACGACGCGTGCCAGCACGAGCGCGCGAGCGGAGCGGCCTCGGCCGGTCACCGAGGCGTCGGGGAGGGCGAAGCTTGCGAGCCCGACCAGGAGAGCACAGTGGTGGGCGCAGGCGACGCCGATGGGTGCGATCGTCGTCGTCTCCGGGGCGGGTGGCGTGCGGCGAATCTGGTTCGAGCGCGACGACGGCGACGCGCTCGACACCGCGTCGCTCGTCGCCGACGCGCTCGAACGTCGCGACCGCGCGATCGCGCGTGAGCTCGAGCAATGGTTCTCCGGAACGCGGCGCGCGTTCGCGGTCGACGTCGACTGGCCCGTCGATCTCGCGCCGCTCGCCCGCACGGTGCTCGAGACGCTCGCCGCCGAGGTGCCGTGGGGCGAGACCGTGTCGTACGGCGAGCTCGCGGAGCTCGCGGGCCGTCCGCGCGCCGCGCGCGCGGTCGGGCGGATCATGGCGGGCAACGTCGTGCCGTTCGTGATCCCGTGCCACCGCGTCATCGCGGCGGGCGGTCGGATCGGTGGCTACGGCGGCGGACGGGACGCGCTCGGGCTCAAGCGCTGGTTGCTCGAACGCGAGGGTGTTCGCATCCGCGGTCAATGCCCGCCTGCCCGGAACGTTGCGGTACCTTCGCCGGCATGACGGAATACCGGATCGAGCACGATTCGATGGGCGAAGTTCGGGTGCCCGTCGACGCCCGCTGGGCCGCGCAGACGCAGCGCGCGGTCGAGAATTTTCCCATCTCCGGGCTGCGCATCGAACCGCGACTCGTGCGCGCGCTCGCGCTCGTCAAGGGCGAAGCCGCGCGCGTGAACACGCGGCTCAAGGAAGTCCCGAGTGTCACGAAGCCGATCGGCGACGCGATCGCGGCCGCCGCCGACGAGGTCGCGGCCGGCACGTGGGACGACCAGTTCCCGCTCGACGTGTACCAGACCGGTTCGGGCACGTCGTCGAACATGAACGCCAACGAGGTGATCGCGTCGCTCGCTACCGAGCGCCTCGGCCAGAGCGTGCACCCGAACGACCACGTGAACGCGTCGCAGTCGTCGAACGACGTGTTCCCGTCGGCGATCCACATCGCCGCGTGTGAAGCGGTCGTCGCCGATCTGTTGCCGGCGGTGCAGCATCTCGCGCGCGCGTTGCGCAAGAAGCAGCGTGAGTTCAAGAGCGTCGTGAAGTCGGGTCGCACGCACCTCATGGACGCGACGCCCGTCACGCTCGGACAGGAGTTCGGCGGTTACGCAGCGCAGGTCGAGGACGCGTCGGTGCGCTTCGAGGCGGTGCTCCCGCGCGTCGGCGAGCTGCCGCTCGGCGGCACCGCGGTCGGCACGGGGATCAACGCACCGAAGGCGTTCGCTCGCGGTGTCATCAAGGGTCTCGCGACGAAAACGGGCCTGCCGCTCACCGAGGCGCGCGACCACTTCGCGGCGCAGGGTGCGCGCGACGCGCTCGTCGACCTCTCGGGCGCCGCGCGCGTCTACGCGGTGTCGCTCGTGAAGATCGCGAACGACATCCGGTGGATGGGCAGCGGACCGCGCACCGGCCTCGCGGAGATCTTCATCCCCGATCTCCAGCCCGGTTCGTCGATCATGCCCGGCAAGGTGAATCCGGTGATGGCCGAGGCGGTCACGCAGGTCGCGGCGCAGGTGTTCGGCAACGACACTGCGATCGCGTTCGGAGCGTCGCAGGGCAACTTCGAGCTCAACGTCTACATGCCGATGATGGCGCGCAACCTGCTCGAGTCGCTGCGCCTGCTCTCGACCGTGTCGCGCCTCTTCGCCGACAAGTGCGTCAGCGGTATCGCTGCGAACGAAGCGCGCTGTAAGCAGTACGCGGAGGCGTCGCCGTCGATCGGCACGTCACTCAACCCGTACATCGGGTACGAGGCGGCGGCGAAGATCATCAAGGAGTCGGTGAAGACGGGCAAGTCGATCCGTCAGATCGTGCTCGCCAAGAAGTTGATGACCGCCGACGAGCTCGACCGCGCGCTCGACGTCGAGTCGATGACCCGCGGCGGGATCATCCATTAGCGCGCACGGCACCCGGCGCGCGGTCATCGCCGCGTTCCTGGCCAACCTCGGGATCGCCTTCGCCAAGCTCGCGGGCTTCCTGCTCACGCGCTCGGCGGCGATGCTCGCCGAGTCGATCCACTCGCTCGCCGACACCGGCAACCAGGCGCTGCTCCTGCTCGGCGCGCGGCGTGCCGATCGTCCCGCCGACGCCGCGCATCCGTTCGGATACGGGCCGGCGCGCTACTTCTGGGCGTTCGTCGTCGCGGTGGTGCTCTTCACGCTCGGCGGCGTGTTCGCGATCGTCGACGGCGTCGAGAAGCTGATCCACCCGCACGCGCTCGAGTCCGCGGTGTGGGCCTACGCCGTGCTCGGGATCAGCGTGGTGCTCGAGTCGCTGTCGTTCCGCACGGGGATCGGCGAGGCGCGACCGTTGCGCGGCGACCGCACGTGGTGGCAGTTCATCCACCGCACGAAGAACCCCGAGCTCCCGGTCGTGTTGCTCGAGGACTTCGGCGCGCTCATCGGCCTCGCCTTCGCGCTGATCGGGATCGCGCTCGCGGAGGTGTTCCACCAACCGCGGTTCGACGCGATGGGCAGCCTCGCGATCGGTGTCCTGCTCGTCGGAATCGCGATCGTGCTCGCGATCGAGATGGCGAGCCTGCTCATCGGCGAGGCCGCGTCGCCCGAAGACGTGGCGACGATCTCGGACGCGCTGCTCGGCGCGCCGTCGGTGCGACGCATCATCCACATGCGCACGCAGCACCTCGGCCCCGACGACGTGATGGTTGCCGCGAAGCTCGAGTTCGATCGTTCGTTGTCGATCGAACAGCTCGCGCACGCGATCGACGGTGCCGAAGCGCGGCTGCGGGCCGCGTGTCCCGCCGCGCGCCTCGTGTTCATCGAGCCCGACCTCTACCGCGAGCTGCCGACCTCCGAGTCGTAGCCGACATGGGTCTTGGCCCAGCCCGCGACGACGTCGACGAAGCGCTCGGGCTGCTCCATCATCGGCACGTGGCCGCAGTGCTCGAAGACCTCCAGCGTCCAGTCCGGTCGGCGGCGCGCCGCGCCGCGCGCGAGCGACACGGGCACGAGCCGGTCGAGCGCGCCGTGTACGACCAGCGTCGGCGCGGTGATCGCGCGCAGGTCGGCGGTCATGCCGCGTGTCGTGTAGGCGAACAGCGAACGGATCGCGTCGTGATACGCGCGCGCGGAGTCGTTCCCCCTCGCGCGGTACTGCGTCAGGTCGATCATGTGCCGGCGCAGCGTGGCGTCGATGGCGTGTGGTTGCGCGCACACGATGCGCAGGCTCGTGTCGACGGTGCCGGCGGGACCGAGCTGGCGCATTCGCATCCGCACGAGCCGGGGCCCGGCGATCGGCACCGCCGCGGCCGCGAGACCGCGCAGGTTGAAGAGTCCGTCGACGGTCTCGCGCATCCCCGGCGGTCGCAGCGGGCGGGGGAGCGCGGCGTCGACGAGGACGAGGCCGCGCACCAGCTCCGAGCGACGCGCCGCGAGCCCGGCGGCGAGCGCCCCGCCCATCGAGTTGCCGACCACGAGGGCGGGTCCCGTCGACTCGACGAGGTCGGCGAGGAGGTGGCCGTTCACGCCGAGGCTCGCGCGGTGCGTGCCGAGCGCGGTGCGCCCGAAGCCTCCGAGGTCGAAGGCGACGACGCGTGTCGCGAGCCGGCGCGCGAGCGGACCGCCGACCAGCTCCCAATTCACCGTGCTGCCACCGAGCCCGTGGACGAGCACGACCGGCGGCGCGTCGGTGCGCGCGTCGTCGGCGTGCCACTCGACCGCGTGCACGAGCCGATCGCCGACCGGATACCACGTCTCGTGCATCGCGTCGTGGCGGTTCATCATGCGGCTTCGGCCTCGGGCCATCGTGCACTCCCGTCTCGACGAGGCTCCGGCCGCCCTCGGTCTGCGCCTGGCTTCACTCCGTCTCCCGTTCCCGGCCCAGCGCGAGCAAGAGGTCCTCGTGCCACTGCATCCACACCGTGTGGTACGAGTCGATGCGCGGCGACGTGAACCAGTCGTGCTCGCCGGCTTCGACCTTCTGGCGCGCGTCGCGCAGTCGCGCACGGTAGGGCGCGAGGCGTTCGAGCGCGCGGCTCGCGTGGCGCGCCACCGCGCCCGCGCGCTCGTCGAGCGCGACGAGCCGCTGGATCACCGACCAGTCGTAGGCGGCGTCGCGATGGTCGTTCGTCGCGCCGCTCCGTTTCACCTGCCAGTCGGAGCAGAGCTGCAGCAGCTCGCCGTTCAACGGCAGGAAGCGGTCGAAGCTGCGCTCCAGTGCGGCTTCGGAATCGCTCGCCGGCGCGCAGCGCGCCCACTCGGTGTGTGCGGTCCGGCCCTCGGCGGTGATCACGACGCGGGTCGACTTCCGCACGGCGTATCCCGACTGCACGATCACGTCGACACCTTCGTCGTCGCCCGCCTCCATCACCCCGCGGAGGCGCAGTTCGTGCACGAGCAGCCATTGCTCGTCGGTGAGCGCGTCCACCGCCGTCAGCGTAGGCTCCGCCCTCCGTGAGCGACGACATCGGAACCGGCACGATCGTCTTCGAAGCGGCACCGGTGCGCGGTCGCTGGCGCCGCCTCTCGAATCCCGACGACGTGCTCGACCTGCTCGACGACTCGGCCGAGGGTGTGGTCGCGTGCGTTGTCGACGCGGGTGCGACGTTCCTCGCGCCGATCTTCGACGATCTCACCGCGGTCGTGTGTTTGTCGGGCACGCCGATGAGTCACATCGGCATCGTGAGCCGCGAGTACCGCGTGCCGTGCCTCATGGCCGCGACGCTCGACGCCGAGCCCGACACCGACGCGCTCGTCGAGGTCGACTGCTCGTCGACGCCCGGCGTCGTTCGGACCGTCTGACGTGACCGCGCTCGCACTTCCCGACGGCTGGGATCGCGACGAGGTCAACCGCATGTTGCGGTACCACGGCGAGATCGCGCACGGCCTCACGGTGCAGCGGACCGCGCTCGAGTCCGCGCTCATCCCGGTGACCGCGTACATCCTCGTCTCGGGAGTCGAGTGCTACCGCCGGCACCCCGAGCTCATGACCGCGATCGCGGCCGCGACGACGCCGGAGTCGCTCGGTGCGCGCGGGCGCGAGCTCGGCAACCAGATCGACACCGTGCACCTCTGGTCGATCGCGAACATCTACCTCGTCGGCCGGTCCGTGCTCGCGGGTGGCGGCTTGATCGACTTCGACGCCGACATCTCGCGCACCGCGGTCGTGCTCGACTTCTGGAAGCGCGCCGCCGCAGAGTTCCGTGCCGACGGCACGCTGCAAGCGGCCGACGCGGCCGGGGTCGTCACGCCGTATACCGATCACGTCGACGAGATCGTCGCCGGCTGCCTGCCCGTGCGCGACGACGAACATCGCGCGCGCCTGTCGCGTCTCAACGCGCTGCTGACGTCGTATCTCTTCCTGCTCTACTTCGACACGCGCGCCGGTTATCAGGACACCGGTCCGTATCTGCTTCCGGACGGGCGCGTGCTGCTGCTGCGCGCGTTCAACCGCTTCGGTGTGTCGGACTTCGCGTGGAGCCACGACATCGCGGCGGAGCTGCCGTACTCCACAGTGCTCGCGGCCTTCGTGCTCGACGGCGTCGACTTCCACGTCACCGACTTCGGTACGTCGGTCACCGATCCGTCCGACTATCTCGATCGCCTCGTCGCGTTCGGTCTCTTCGATCCGACGAGCGGCCGCGCGGTTCCGATCATCGAGTCGGACGCGCTCGCGCTCGGCGAGTCGGTGAAGGCCGCGCAGCGCAAGCTCTACCGGCTCATCGCCGACATGGATCGGCGCGACAAGATCAACGCGGGCGCGTACGTGTACTTCACGTTCCTGCGCCCGTTCGCGGAGGCTGCGGGCGTTGCCGATCAGCTCGACTGGTCGATGCCGCGCGACAGCCTCGACCTGTATCCGTTGCTCGAGCTGTTCGAGTCGACGCCCGAGATCGAGCAGGACGCGGCGGTGTACTACCCGCCGATTCCTTGAGGTCCTGGTCGTTCGAATGGGGGACCGCCGACGGTGACGGCGGGTTCGTACGCCTCGCGTTGCATCCCGACGATCGGGTCGCGTGGTACTGGGCGTACCTGTGGCGACCGGGTCTCGGGCCCGTCGTCGTGCGCGATCACGAGGTCGCGTTGCCGCGCGGGCGTGCGCTCGAGATTCGTGCCGACTCGCTGTGGGCCGAGCTCGTGTGCGAGACGCCGGACGAGCACTGGAGCATCGGCCTCGAGGCGTTCGCCGTCGCGCTCGACACACCCGAGGACGCGCTCAACGGAGAGATCGGCGAGCGCGTCGCGTTCGGTCTCGATCTCGAATGGGAGACGACCGACGAAGGCGGCCGCGTGCGCGGCGACGTGTTGCTCGGTCGGGACACGATCCCCGTCGACACGCCGGGCGTGTTCACACATGCGGACGCGCCGGTCGTCGGGTTCGGTGAACGCACGATCGTCGCGTGGGACGACGGGTCGTGGTCCGACGGCGCCGGGGCCGACATCGCCGTGCGGTCGCGTGCGCTGGTGCCGATCGACTCGGGTGTCGTGACGCGCGCGCTCGGCGCGGCGGGCGGCGTCGACGGGCGCCGGGGCACGGCCTGGATCGAGTCGTTCCTCCCCTCGCGTGAGAGGATCGGTTGATGGATCTCGACGCGCGCAAGATGGCTCTGATCCTCGGGCGCAGCCGCGCCGTCGTCGGGCTCGTGCTGCTCGTCCTGCCCGGCCTCGCGGGTCGCCTGTGGCTCGGTGATCATTCGCCCCGCACGCGCGCGCTGCTGCGGATGGTCGGGATACGCGATCTCATTCTCGGCGCCGGCGCGCTGACGTGCGTGAAGGAGCGGACGCAGGACGCGGAGTGGGTCGGCATGGGCAGCATCGCCGACGCGGTCGACGGCTTCGTGTCGCTCACCTCGCCGGGCGTGCCCGCGCGTGGGCGCCTCGTCGGCCCCGCCGCGCTCGGCTCGGCCGTGCTCGGTCTCAAGCTCGCCCGCGACCTCGCCGACGAACGCACCGCCCGCGCCACCGAATCCTGATCACGCCGCCGACACGGCCGCCAACTCTGCGAGCAGCGATTCGGGTCGCCGCGTGACCTTGTCCCATGTCGCGAACACGATGCGCCAGCCGTAGCGCGCGGGGACACTCCATTTCTCGTTGTCGTGCTCGTAGTCGGCTGCGTCGTCGTGCCAACGGCGGCCGTTCGTTTCGAGGATCGTGCGGCTCGCTCGCAACGCGAAGTCGTACCGGTAGATGCGCCCGTTCCACTCGAGCGGGAGCTCGCGCTCGAAGTCGCCGAAGCCGCTCGCAACGAGCAGACGTCGAGTCTTGACCTCGAGCATCGAGCGCGACGGTGTGAACGGGTCGAGCTCGTCGAGCAGCGCGCGCGTCGCGCGTACGCCCTGCAGGCCACGACGTCCGTGACGGTTCAGGTACGCGCGGAGTGCGGCGACAGTAGTGAGCCGCCGGCGACGAGCGTCCTCGCATGCGATCTCGAACGATTCGCTGTCGAGCGCGTGCGCAAGCGCGACGATCGTCGCCTCGACGCCCGTCACCCGCATCCCGCGGTGGTTGCGAATCATCAGGTGCGCGCGGTCGCGGTGCCGGGCGACGGCGACCTGATCGGATCGCAGCCAGCTGTCGCCGGGCACGACGATCTCCGGCTTCTGAGCGCGGACGCCCTCGAGCCCGTAGACCTCACCCGCAGATCGCGTCCCGGCGGCAGACGCATCGCCCGCCCAGAGGAGCGCCGCGACGAGCCGTTGCATCGGTGATGGAGCGACGACGGTCATTCGGTACACGTCAGGGAGCACGCGCAGGAGAACACCGCTCGCACAGAGCGTCGTGAGTCGATTGCGCGTGATGTCGAGCGCGACCGCATCCCGACCACGGAAAACGCCGAACGTCGGGCGGCTCAGCTCGGAGATCAGAGCAAGCGCGGGTTCCGTTGGCATTGACTCCCTCTGAGCAGTACTGACGGCCAAGGGAATGGCCGCGTCGGACGCGACAGAGGGGAAGTGCGGAGGAAGCGCGCTATGCGAACGCGGGCAACACGTGCGTGCCGAGGAGCTCGATCGACTGCATGACCCGCTCGTGCGAGATCTTGTACGGATTCACGAGGCAGAGGAGCAGGTCGCAGCCGATCGCCTCGTAGCGCTTCGCCGCCGCAATGCACTGATCGGGATTGCCGACGACCGCCGAGCCCGAGTCGCGCAGGAAGTCGAACGTGATGTGCTCGAACATCCCCTCGCGCTCCATCTGCAGCGGCGCGGCCGCGTACTGGTAGGTGCCGAGGTCCTTGCCTTCGAGCAGCTCCGCGACCGAGCCGATCAACGCGGCGCCGTGCTTCACGTACCAGACGAACGACTCCGCGGCGTCCTGCTCCGCTTCCTCCGTCGTCGGCGCGCAGTGCACCATCGTGAACGTCGCGGCCTGATCGTTGACGAACTTCCCGACGGGTGACGTGCACTCGGCCAAACCGCCGCGGTACAACGCCAACCGCTCACCCAGCTCCTCGGGCGGTACGCCCACGGTGAACGAGCAGAGGCCGACACCGTGCCGGCCGATCTCGCGGTGTCCGTCGGGGCTCGACGTCGCGCCCCAGATCGGCGGGTGCGGGTTCTGCAACGGCTTCGGCTGCACGCGCCGCGGCGCGCCCATGTGCCAGTACTTGCCGTCGGCTTGGTAGTACTCCTCGGTCCACGCGCCGACGATGTGGTGCAGCGCCTCGCTCCACATCGCGCGCGTCTCGTGCGGCGGCACGTCGAAGCCTTCGAGCTCGGCGCGCGTCGACGAACGGCCGGTGCCGAACTCGACGCGCCCGTCCGAGATCAGGTCGAGCACCGCGACCGACTCCGCGGTGCGGATGGGGTGGTTGTACGGCTTGGGCAGCAGTCGCACGCCGTAGCCGAGACGGATGTTCTCGGTGCGCGCTGCGATCGCGCCGTACAGCACCTCGGGGTTCGAACAGTGCGAGTACTCCTCGAGGAAGTGGTGCTCGACGGTCCAGATGCTGTGGAAGCCGAGGCGGTCGCCGAGGATCGCCTGCTCGAGCGTGTTCTTGTAGGCCCGGTGCTCGCTCTCCGGGTCCCAGGGCCGGGCGACGGGGATCTCGTAGAAGAGCGCGAACTTCATACCCATGCGGGGAGCTCCTTCGGGCCCGGAGCCTCGCATCCTAGAGAACGTTCCCGCAGGAGCGGGCGGCCCGCCGTGCGAGCGCGACCAGGAATCAGAAGTCGATGCCGGACAACTCCGGTATCCAGTGCTCGACCCGCCGGCGGGCTTCGTGCCAGCGGTCCCGGTCGAGCGTCCGTGCGGGCTCGACGCGCGCGCGCGGGGCCCACAACTCCGCGAGCGCGTCGACACCGGGCAGCGCACCGAGCCCGACGAGCGCGAGCAGGGCCGCGCCGCGCGTCGTCGCATCCCGCACCGGCGAGATCTCGACCGGTCGTTGCGTCGCGTCGGCGACGGCCTGCACGAACGTCGGGTTGTCGCTCATCCCGCCGTCGACCCGCAGGGTGTCGATGGTGACGCCGGTGTCGGTCTCCGCGGCCTCGACGAGGTCGGCACCGCGGTGCGCGATCCCTTCGAGCACCGCGCGCACGACCTCGGCACGACCGCTGCCGCGCGTCAGTCCGAAGAAGCCGCTGCGCGCGCCGTAGTCCCACGTGGGTGTCCCGAGCCCGAGCGGGGCGGGCACGAACCACACGCCGCCGGTGTCGTCGCACTCCGAGGCGATCGTGTGGGTTTCCGACGCGCTGCTCACCAACCCGAGGTCGTCGCGCAGCCACTGCACGTTCGTGCCCGCGGCGAGCATGATCGCCTCCGATCCCCACGTCGTCGTGCCGCCGGCGCGCCAGGCGACGACCGGGAACGTGCCCGCCGCGGCGCGCTCTTCCTTCGCCGGTGCCCGGTCGCCGAGGTTGACGTCGAGCATCGCGCCGGTGCCGAACGTGATCTTGGCGTCGCCGACGCGCACGCACGACTGGCCCGCGAGCGACGCCTGCTGGTCGCCGAGGATCGCGACGAACGGCGGCGCGCCGTCGAGCTCGGACGCGACGCCCATCGCGCCCTCCGAGTCGACGATCGCCGGCATCGCGACATGGCTCACACCGAGCGTCGAGAGCACGTCCGGATCCCACTCGGTCACCCGGTGATGCGCGAGCCCGGTGAGGCCCGCGTTCCCGGGGTCGGTGACGAAGACGTGGCCGCCCGAGAGCTTCCACGCGATCCAGGTGTCGACGGTTCCGAAGCAGAGATCGCGCGACCGCGACGGGTCGTGCTGCTCGACGAGCCACTGCAGCTTCGTCGCCGACTGGTTCGGCGCGACGCGGATGCCGTCGGCGCGCAACGTGAGGCACGCACCGATCGTGCGGAGATCCTGCCATCCCAGCGCGGGGCCGACGGGCTCACCGGTCGCGCGATCCCACACGATCGTCGACGCGCGCTGGTTGCAGATGCCGACGCCGTCGACACCTTCCTCCGCGGCGATCGCGTGCTGCGCGAGCTCGCGCGTGCACTCGGCGAGCGCGAGCGCGTCGAACTCGACGAGTCCGTCAGCCGGGAAGTCGGGCAGCTGCTCCCGCGCGACCTCGAAGGCGACGCTCCCGTCCTCGCGCAGCACCGACGCCCGCACGCTGCTGGTGCCGATGTCGAGCACGAGAACTCTCATGTCACCGTCGCCTGCTCGCTCGTCGCGGAACGGACGTGCGCCCGAGTGCCGAGCGGAACGCGCACCGGCTCCGGGTCATGGCCACTCGGGACCGCCCCACGGGTCGGGCAGGCCGAGCTTGCCCGGGTTGAGGATGCCGTTCGGATCGAGCGCGCGCTTCGCGGCGACGAGCACGTCGAACGCGTCGCCGAGCGCGTCGCGCACGAATCGCGCGCGATTGAGCCCGATGCCGTGATGGTGGCTCAGCGCGCCGCCGGCCGCGAGCACCGCGCGCGTCCCCGCGTCCCACGCGGCGCGGTAGAAG
The DNA here is from genome assembly GCA_036271555.1 of Acidimicrobiia bacterium. Classification (NCBI taxonomy): domain Bacteria; kingdom Bacillati; phylum Actinomycetota; class Acidimicrobiia; species Acidimicrobiia bacterium. Next base: position 107,681 of record DATBAK010000083.1, on the reverse strand, counting down.
ACGTCGGGCGGGTTGTCGCCCGGCTGGCCGGCGAAGGTGAAGTAGAGGCACGCCCCGTCGGTGTAGGAGTGCGACTGGTGTGCGGACGCGACGAGCGCGCCGTCGACGCCGAGGATCGCCGCGCGCGCCGTCTCGTAGATGCGCGGCAGATCGCGCCACGAGCCCGCGATCTCCATCGTGTCGACGACGATGCCGCGTCGGGTGAGCGCCTCGAGCGCCGACACGTCGTTGCGATGCTCCAACCAGCGATCGAGCAGCGCCGGATCGAGCGGCTCGGCCGCGCGGCATTCGTCGCCGACGATCGCGGCCGTCGCCGCGGTCAACGCCGCGTCGGCCTCGTCCATCACGAGCAGCACCGCGCGCTCACCGGTCTGGTAGCTGCGGTTCGCCTCGATCGCGTCGTAGAGCCGCAGCACGGCCGGCGTCGCGCCGCGGTGCAGGATGCGCCGGCACGCGTCGAGACCGTCGACGAACGAGTCGAAGCCGTACGCGCCCCGCCACTCCGACGTGGGCAGTGTGTGTGCCCGCAACCGCGCGCCCGTGATCACGCCGAGCGTCCCTTCGGAGCCGACGAACAGCTGTGTGAGATCCGGTCCGACGGCGGCGCGCGGCGCGCCACCGGTGTGGATCGTGCGCCCGTCGGCGAGCACGACGTCGAGCCCGACGACGATGTCCTCGATCTTCCCGTAGCGCGTGGAGAGCTGTCCCGCACCGCGACACGCGAGCCAGCCGCCGACCGTCGACAGCGCGATGGATTGGGGCCAGTGCCCGCAGGTGACACCGTGGTCGGCGCGCAGCCGGTCCTCGAACACGTCGCCGAACGTTCCCGCCCGCACGTCGACGACCTTCGACTCCTGGTCGACGTCGACGATGCCCTCGAGCCCGCACAGGTCGAGCACCACGCCACCGTGCACGGGGATGCTCGCACCGCAGACCCCACTGCGGCCGGCGGCGACCGTCACCGGCACGCGCGCGGCGGTGCACGCGCCGATCACCGCCGCGACCTCCGGCGCCGACGCGGGTCGCGCGACCGCAGCCGCGAGCGCGGGCACCTCGTGCGCGAGCGCCCAGTGCATCGCGAGCGGCCACCAGTCGCGGCTCGATTCCGCGAGCGTCGCCGCGTCGGTCGTCACGCTCGCGCAGACGTCACCGAGCCGGTGCAGGAACGCGTCGTCGAGCTCGACCCGCTCTGCGCCCAGTCGCGCGGCAGCCGTCGCGGGGTCGTCGAGCGTGATCGGAGGCGTCGGCGCGCCGCGCTCGGGAGTGAACGGCACGTCAGGTACCGAGTGCCGCGTCGAGCGCGGTCTCGGGCAGCGCGGCACTCGTCCGTTCCGCGTCGACGAGCGAGCGGTAGTCGGCGACCGACGCGGCCGCGGTCGCCTCGTCCCAGCCCAGGATCGGCGCGATGAGCCGCGCGACCTCGGCGGCCGCGTCCGCCGACGCGTCGCGCCCGAGCAACCGGGCCCGGGTTCGCCGGCTCAACACGTCGTCGACCGTGCACGCCATCTCGTCGCTCGCCGCGTACACGACCTCGGCCTTCGAGTACGGCAGGCCGGGCACGATCGGCTCCGCGAGCTCCGGCCGCGCCGACTCGATTGCCTTCACGAACGTGCCGTTGCTGCCGTAGCGACTCGCGAGATGCTCGGACACGCCACTCGCGTCCCACTGCGCGGCACCCGACAGCGCGAGTCGCGCGGTCGCGCTGCGCGCCTTCGTGTCGAGCGCGCTCGTGACCGCGTCGATCGCGTCCGCGGCCATGCGGCGATACGTCGTGAGCTTGCCGCCGGTGACGGTCACGACGCCGCTCTTCGACGAGATCACCGAGTGCCGCCGCGAGAGGTCGGCGGTCCGCTCGCTGCCGGCGCGCTTCACGAGCGGCCGGAGGCCCGCCCACGTGCCGAGGATGTCGGCCTCGGAGATCGGCGTCGTGACGACGTCGTTGATCGCGCGCAGGAGGTACTCGATGTCGGTGGGCGTGCACTGCGGATCGTCGAGCGAGCCTTCGTAGTCGGTGTCGGTCGTCCCGATGTAGGTGAAGTCGCCCCACGGCACGACGAACACCGAACGGCGGTCCTTGCGTACCGGGATGACCGCGGCGATGTCGTTGCGGATCTTCGACCACGGCACCGTGATGTGCACACCCTTCGCGGGCCGGATCGAGTCGGGGTGCGAGCCTTCGTCGAGCGCGCGCACGTCGTCGGCCCACACGCCGGTCGCGTTCACCACCGAGCGCGTGCGCACCACGATCTCCGAGCCGTCGACGCGCACGCGCACACCGGAGACGCGCCCGCTGTCGTCCTTCTCGAATCCCGCGACCGCGGCGCGGTTCACGACCGCGGCACCCGTCTCCGCGGCGGTGCGCGCGATCGTGAGCGTGAGGCGCGCGTCGTCGGCGCGCGCGTCGTAGTAGATGTACGCGGACGCGAGCCGCGACGCGCGCAGCGTCGGCATGTGCGCGATCGCGGCGTCCTTCCCGACGCGCCGGTGCAGCTTGCCGATGCGTAGGCCGCCGGTGAGGTCGTACATCCACATCACGGTGCCGAGCGCGCGCGCGAGCCGGCGGTTGATGAGCCCGTCGGAGGTGAACACCGGCAGCAGGAACGGCAGCGTGCGCACGAGATGGGGCGCGTTGCGGCGCAGGATCTGGCGCTCCGCGAGCGCCTCGTACACGAGGCCGACTTCGCGCTGCTGGAGGTAGCGCAGCCCACCGTGCACGAGCTTCGACGATTTCGACGACGTGCCCGACGCGAAGTCGGCGCGCTCCACGAGCGCCGTGCGCAGCCCGCGGGACGCGGCATCGAGCGCGCAGCCCACGCCCGTGATCCCGCCCCCGATGACGACGACGTCGAACGACTCGGCACCGAGGCGCCGGATGTTCTCGGCGCGGTCGAAGCTCACGGGCGGAGGTTACCCGTCCGTCACTTCGCTCTCATCGGGGTCCGCGCCGGCGACGACCCCGGGTGAGCCGTCCTCGCGCACGACGGGCCGGCCGTCGTCGCGCCAGGCGATCATGCCGCCGGTGAGGTTGGCGGCGTTGAATCCCCACTGCCGCAGCTGGTCGGTCGCGACGTGCCCGCGGTCACCGGTGCGCGACACGCACACGATGCGGAACATCATCGGCAGGTCCCACCGGATCGAGTCGAGCTCCTTCACCGGGCAGAACCACGAGTCCGGCGCGTGGCCCGCGAGGAACTCGTCCTCGTCGCGCACGTCGAGCAGCACATCCTTCGCGTCGAGAGTCGTGCCGCTGCCGAGGTTGACGTGCGGAACCGGCTGCTTGCGAAAGAGCACGACAGCTAACGCGCGGGAACGGGCCGGTCGCTCAACGGCCCGCCCGACTGGGCGACTGAGGCGTCGGGAGCGGCGAGCGAAGCGAGTGCGACCATGAAGTTCAGATGACGGTGCCGGGGAGGCCGTCGGTCGCGACGACCTCGTCGTCGTAACCACCGGTGACCCACGCGCGCATCCCGCCGCTGACGTTCACCGCGTCGAAGCCCTGGCTCGCGAGGAACTGCGCGGCGCGATCCGAGCGCGCGCCGGACCGGCAGATCACGACGATGCGACGGTCGCGCGGTATTTCACCGAAGCGCGCGCCCACCTCGCCGAGCGGGATGAACTGCGCGTCGGGCACGTGCCCGGCATCCCACTCGTCCTGCTCGCGCACGTCGAGGAGCAAGCCGCCGGCCTCGAGCATCGTGTGCGCGTCGTCCGGTTCGACTTGGGGTACATCGCTCATGCGGCTCCGATCTCCGGCGCTCGAACCGGATGGTTCACGGCGTACGCGAGGCGGACCGCGCCTTCGATCTGCGCCTGGCTGGCCATACGGCTCAGTCTGTCAGCCCTCGCCGACGGCCTCGGACGCGACCCGGCGGAGATGCGTGTAGTCGGCCTTGCCCGCGGGCGAGCGCTCGAGCGACGCCAGCTTCACGTACCGCTTCGGGCACTTGTACGCGGCGATGCGCGTGCGCAAGTGCGCGGCGACCGCGTCGTCGTCGAACGGGCTCGCCGTGTCGGGTTGCACGAGCGCGACGATCATCTCGCCCCAGCGCGTGCTGGGCACGCCGACGACCACGCAGTCGAACACCGACGGGTGCGAGCGCAGCGCGAGCTCGACCTCCTCGGGATACACCTTCTCGCCGCCGGTGTTGATGCACGCGCTGCCGCGGCCGAGCAGCGTGATCATGCCGTCGGCTTCGATGCGCGCGTAGTCGCCGGGGATCGAATAGCGATGGCCCTCGACCGTGCGAAACGTCGCCGCGGTCTTCTCGGGATCCTTGTAGTAGCCGAGCGGGATCGAACCGCCGACGCCGAGCATGCCGATCCGGCCGTCGCCGGCCTCGCACCGGGTGCCGTCGTCGGCGACGACGACGAGTCGGTCGCTCGCAGCGAAGCCCGCGGGCTTCACGTCGCCCGCTTCGCGCGCCTCGTTGCGCGTCATCAAACCTTCCGACGCGCCGAGTGAGTCGATGAGCGTGATGCCCGGTAACCGCGCGAGCAGACCGTGCTTCGTCTCCGGGCTCCACGTCACGCCCGACGACGTGATCGCCGACAGCCGACCGAGGTCCCAACGATCGGGCTCGCGTTCGAGCGCCTCGAGCAGCGGGCGCGCGAACGCGTCGCCCACGATCGTGAGCACGCGCACCGACTCGCGCTCGACCGCGTCCCACACCGCGACCGGGTCGAGTCGCGGCGAGTCGACGAGCACGACCGTGCCGCCGCCCGACAACGTCGACAGCGCGATGAACAACCCGGTGCCGTGCATGAGTGGACACGCGGGGAGCACGGTCGCGGCGGCGCGGCCGCGCTCGATCGTCGACCGCGCGGTCGGCGGCTCGGTTCCGGGTCGCGCCATCTGCCACAACGAGGTCGCGAGGTCGGCGCTGCGCCACATCACGGCCTTCGGCGCGCCGGTCGTGCCGCCGGTGTAGATGAAGACCAGGTCGTCGCCGTTGGGTTCGTGGTCGGAGACGAACGTGGCGTCGCCGTGCGCGAGCACGTCGTCGTACCAACGCGCGCCGCGCGTGAGCTCGGCGCCGGCGTGGCGCACCTGATACCGCGCGATCGCAATCGGCGTCACGCGCGCCTCGATCGCGCGCGCAACGGTCGACGCGAAGTCGTCGTGGAACACGATCGCGGCGGCGTCGGAGTTGTCGAGCAGGTACGCGAGCTCGTCCTCGACGTAGCGGTAGTTCACGTTGACGGGCACGCACCCGAGGAGCTGCGCGGCGAAGAACGTCTCGAGGTACTCGGGTGAGTTCACGAGCTCGATCGCGACCTTGTCGCCCGCGCGCAGGCCGTTGGCGTGCAGCGCGCTCGCGAGCGCGCGGGCCCGCGCCGCCAGCTCGCCGAACGTCAACCGCCGCTCGCCGCACACGATCGCGAGCCGCTCGGGCGCGAGCTCGGCCACCGTCGCCCACGCGCCGCCGAACGATTCGTCAGTCACGGCCGGAAAATGTAGGGGGAGCGCCTCGTTCAGCGACAAGCGACAAGCGACAAGCGGGGCGAGCACGCGACCTCGCTCGCTCCCACCCCGCGTCGTGGAGCGGCGAGCGCAGCGAGCGCGACCGGAAGCTCAGACGGCGGAGCGCACGCCTTCGTCGCGGGCCCGGAAGCCGGGCGGCGCGGCGCCCACCAGATCCCGGGCCCGGGCCATCGCCCCGACGGCCAGCGCCACGACGACCGACAACACCGACCACGCCAGCACGATCACCAGCACGAACAGCCCTGTGTTCACATCGTGATCATGCGCCGTTCACGGGGCGGTTGAAACAACCCGGTTTTGTCAACATCCGACGTTCCGTCACGGTTCGCGATTTCACGACCGCAGATTGCGCGCTTCAGAGCTGCAGCATGGAGCGCGAGGCGTTGGCGAGGTCGTCCTCGAAGCGCCAGTTGTCCCGGAAGTGGTCGTTGCCTTCGCGCATCAGGTCGCGCACCCACCAGATCGCGTACAGGCCGGCCGTCGCGATCGTCGCCGCGATCCGGCGCCGGGCGCGGTGGCGCGGGGTCGACGCTGACGCGTTCGGCGCCGCGAGGTACGCGCCCATGCGCGAGTAGATCGCGGCGAGCTCGATCTCGATCGCGCGCTCGGCGTCGTCGTGGCGCGCGAGATCGCCGTCGACCGCGGTCCACGCCGCCAGCTGCGCGAGGCCGAGGGTCGCGGCCGCGAGCACCACCCACAGCGCCGGATCGCGGAACTCGGCGTTGAGCTCCTGCAGCGCGCGTGCCCGCTCCGCGATCCGCTCGAAGTGCGGGCGGAGCTCCTCATTGAGACCGCGCGCCCGGGCCTGATCCCACGCGAGCTCGGTGGCGGCGTCGAGGAGCTCGATCCGCCGGCGGTTGTGTGCGTGCCCGCGCCGCAGCAGCTGGTACAGGACGTAGAAGCCGTAGCCGCCGCCCGTGATCACGAACCATCCGAGCGCGCTCGGGAACCGCAGGATGTAGTCGGTCTCGTGCCGCCGCTGCCACGCGAGGCGGAGCCGATCCGCGGGCCGTGAGGACTGGCGGTCGGCCTCTGTGATCACGGTGCGGAGCATAGGCAGCACGCATCGCGACCCGGGTTCTCACCGTCGCTTCATCTGACGCGGCGCACCCTCGGCGTCCCGCGGTGACGCGCCCCCCCTGCACCCGCCCCGGGCTTGGACGATGGACGTGAAGGTTTCGCAGGAGCGGCCCACGGCGTCGACTCGCGCGGCGGAGGGGACGGGCGAGCAGACGGTTGATCCGACGACGGTGACGCGCGCGCCCGCGCTGCGCACCCTCGTCCTCGTCGTCGTGGCCGCGCTCAGCGGCGCCCTGGCCGGTGCCGTCGTCGCCCACGACCGATCGAAGGCCGCGACCCCGTCGACGTCGCTCCCACCGTCGGCGTCCTCGACCGTCGCGGGCGCGCTCGCGGCCGTCGGCCCGGCGGTCGTGTCGATCCGTACCGAGCCCGTCGACATCAGCCAGATCGAGCAGCCCCGTGCGACGCCGGGAAGCGCGACGGGTGTCGTCATCCGCTCCGACGGCGTGATCCTCACGTCGGCGGGGGTCGTCGCGAGCGGGCGGCCGATCTCGGTTCGTCTCGCCGACGGGCGGGCGCTGCGAGCGACGGTCCTCGGGCGCGACCTCGCGACCGACCTCGCGCTCCTCAAGGTCTCGGCCCACGCGCTCCCAATCGCGCGGCTCACCACCAGTGACGCGCTCGGCGTCGGCGACGACGTGGTCGCGCTCGGCGACGCGCTGTCGCTGCCCGGAGGCCCGACCGTCGGTCGTGGGGTCGTCGCCGCGTTGCACCGCACCATCGCACTCCCCGCGAGTGATGTCGCGACCGGACTTCCGTCGCGCCTGAGCGGGCTGATCCAGGTGACCGAGCCGCTCGGCGCGGGCGACGCCGGTGGTCCCGTCGTCGACGCGCACGGCGCTGTGGTCGGTGTGGCGACCGCGGCCGACGGCGAGCAGGCGCCGGGCTTCGCGGTCGACGTCTACCGCGCGGGCGACGCGATCCGCGCGCTCGAGCAGGGTCGTGCGACGGCAGACCGTCTCGGCGTCGAAGCGATCGACGTCACGCCCGCGCTCGCGAACGCGTACGGCCTGCCCGTGCAGTCGGGCGCGTTCGTCGCCGCGGTCGTGCCGCACTCGCCGGCCGCGACCGCGGGAGTGCGGTCGGGCGACATCGTCGTGCAGGCCGACCGCGAACGCGTCGCGACCGCTGAGGATCTCTCGCGCGAAGCGCGGGAACCGTCGAACACGACGTTGCCGCTCAAGGTGGTGCGCGGTACTCGAAGACTCGTCGTCACCGTGAAGCTTCCGTCCTCAGGGTGATGCGCGCGATCCCCCCCGACAACGGCGGCCCGTTGCCGACGGTGACGGACGCGCCCTGCGCGCTCGCGAGGGCGGACACGATCGCGAGCCCGAGACCGGTGCCGCCGGTGTCGCGACCGCGCGGTCCCGACGCGCGCGCGAACCGGTCGAACGCGCGCGGCAGCAGCTCGTCGGCAAAGCCGGGTCCGTCGTCGGCGACGGTGACGGTCGCAGCACCGTTGCCCGCGGCGGGCTCGACGTCGACGACGATCCGCGTGCGCGCGAAGCGGGTCGCGTTCGTCAACACGTTCACGAGCATGCGTTCGAGCAGGCGCGGATCCGCGAGCGCGAGCACGCGTTCGCCGCGCACCTCGATCGACACCTCGGGCGGCGGGGTGGGGATGCGGCCGATCGCGCTCTGCGCCGCGTCGAAGAGGTCGGTCTGCACGAGGCGCGGCGCGAGCGCGCCGGCGTTCGCGCGCGAGAGCGTGAGCAGGTCCTCGGCCATGTGCCCGAGCCGGTCGACCTCTTCGAGCGAGCTCGCCATCGCGAGCCGTACCGCTTCGGCATCGCCGGCGTCGCCCGCGGTCAGCTCGAGCTCGCCGCGCAGGATCGCGAGCGGTGTACGCAGCTCGTGACTCGCGTCGTCGACGAACGCGCGCTCGCGCGCGAACGCCGCTTCGATGCGTTCGAGCATCGCGTTGAGCGTCCGGCCGAGGTTGGCGAGCTCGTGATCGCCGACCGGTTCGGGTAACCGCCGGCCCGGCTCCGACATCGAGATCGCCTCGGCTTCCTGCGCCATGCGCTCGACCGGACGCAGCGCGGCACCGGTGACGATCCACACCACGACACCGAGTGCGAGCACGAGCAGCGGCGCGCCGACCAGCAACGACACCTCGACGCGCCGGCGCGCCAGCCGTTCGGTCTCGAGCGACGCGCCGACGACCACGACGACGTGCCGGCCCTGGAAGGTGTCCGGCATCGCGACGAGACGACCCGTCGACGCGATGCCGGGGATGGCGCGGTCGATGCGCACGCCGTGCTGGTTGGCGCGCGCGAGCTCGTCGGGCGTGAGCAGCCGTCGGTTGGCGTCGATGTTCGCCGACGACGAGAGCACCTCACCGTTCGACGCGATGATCTGCGCGAACGCTTCCTCCTGGCTGAGCTGGAGGCTGCCCTGGTCGAGCACGCCCTCGATGTCCTCGAGCCGCGCGCGCAGGCCGTCGTTCACGGCGCGGTTGAGCGCGTGGTCGAGGTTGAAGGCGAGCAGGCCGCTCGTCGTGACGACGATGAGCGCGGCACCGACGCACGCGAGGGCCACGAGGCGGGCCCGCAGCGATTGGAACGCAGCCGGCAGCGTCACAGGCCCGGGAGCCTAGGCAGGTGCGTGCCGGGACCTATTGCCGAGCGGGCTCGGCGGTCTCCTCGGCGTCCTCGTCGTCGGAGCGCTCGGCGCGCAGCCGGTAGCCGACGCCTCGCACGGTCTCGATCGTCTCGACACCGAACGGACGGTCGACCTTCGCGCGCAGGTAGCGCATGTACACGTCGACGACGTTCGACGTGCCGTCGTACGCGAAGTCCCACACGTGGTCGAGGATCTGGCTGCGGCCGAGCACCTCGCCCGCGTGGCGCATGAGGTACTCGAGGAGCGCGAACTCCTTCGGCGAGAGCCGGATCTCGTTGCCGCCGCGGTGCACCTCGTGGCGCGCGGGGTCGAGGACGAGGTCGCCGACGCGCAGCGCGACCGGACGGGCCGCGGGCTCGCGGCGCGTGATCGCGCGCAGCCGCGCGAACAGCTCGCCCATCGCGAACGGCTTGGTGAGGTAGTCGTCGGCGCCGGCGTCGAGTCCGGCGACGCGATCATCGACGGCGTCGCGCGCGGTCAGCAGCAGGACCGGCGTCCAGTTGCCGTCGGCGCGCAGCCGGCGGCAGACGTCGAAGCCGTTGGGCGGCGGGATCATCACGTCGAGCACGATCGCGTCGTACGCCACCTCACCCGCGGCCCACAGGGCTTCGGTGCCGTTGATCGAGAGATCGCACGCGAAGCCCTCGCGTTCCAGGGCCCGGCGGACGAGCGCCGCCATCTTGGGCTCGTCCTCGACGACCAGGATGCGCATGCTCAGCAGGGTATTTGCGGTGGGATGAGAGCGAGATGAGAGCACGGCGCGGGCCCGGGCGGGGATTACCGTCGACGCCATGTCCCCGCCGCCGAATTCGCCGGAGATGGAGGTCGCGGACTCGATCCTCGATCTCGTCGGCAACACACCGCTCGTCCGCCTGCGCCGGGTCGGCAGCGACCTCTCGTGCCAGCTGCTCGCCAAGGTCGAGACGGTGAACCCGGGTGGGAGCGTGAAGGACCGGCCCGCGATCGCGATGATCGACGCGGCCGAGGAAGCCGGGCTGTTGAAGCCGGGCGGCACGATCGTGGAGCCGACGTCGGGCAACACCGGGGCGGGCCTGGCGATCGTCGCCGCGCAGCGCGGGTACCGCTGCATCTTCGTGATGAGCGACAAGATGAGCAACGAGAAGGTCGCGCTGCTGCGGTCGTACGGGGCCGACGTCGTCGTGTGCCCCACGGCGGTGCCGCCCGAGGACCCGCGCTCGTATTACTCGACGGCCGAGCGGCTCGTTCGCGAGACGCCGGGCGCGTTCCGTCCCGACCAGTACTCGAACCCGGCGAACCCGCGCGCGCACGAGCTGTCGACCGGTCCCGAGCTCTGGCGCCAGACCGCCGGTCGCATCACGCACTTCGTCGCGGGCATCGGCACCGGCGGCACGATCACCGGTGTCGGCCGCTACCTCAAGCGCCAGAACCCCGACGTGCAGATCATCGGCGCCGACCCCCAGGGTTCCGTCTTCTCGGGCGGATCGGGCCGCCCGTATCTCGTCGAAGGCGTCGGTGAGGACTTCTGGCCGACGACGTTCGATCCGAAGATCGTCGACCGCGTCGTCGAGGTCAGCGACGCGGAGTCGTTCCTCATGGCTCGGCGCGTCACCCGTGAAGAAGGACTGCTGATCGGCGGTTCGTGCGGCACCGCGGTGCACGCGGCGTTGGAGGTGGGCGCGGAGCTCGGACCCGACGCGGTCGTGGTCGTGCTGCTGCCGGATTCGGGGCGCAACTACCTGTCGAAGATCTTCGACGACGACTGGATGCTCGAGAACGGCTTCCTCGAAGCCGAACGTCCGACGACGCGCGACCTGCTCGAGGCGCGCAGCGACACACTTCCTCCGCTCGTGCGCGTGCATCCGAACGCGACCGCGCGCGAGGCGATCAAGCTGCTGCGCAAGATCGACGTGTCGCAGCTCGTGGTCGCAACGCAGGAACCGCCGCTGCAGGCGAAGGAGGTCGAGGGCTCGATACGCGAGCTCGAGCTCATGCACGAGATCTCCCGCGATCCCGATGTGCTCGACCGGCCGGTGAGCGAGGTGCAGAGCCCGCCGCTGCCGACGATCGGTGTCGGCGAACCGCTGGCGCGCGTCGTCGAGCTGCTCGACCAGGGCCCGGCGGTCGTCGTGCTCGACGGCGGCCGCCCCTGCGCGGTGCTGACGCGCAGCGACGTGCTCGCGTTCCTCAGCGAGCGCACGCAATCGTGAGCGAAGCGAGCCCCGAGGAGCCGGCGGGATTCGAGACTCGCGCGATCCACGCGGGGCAGGCGCCCGATCCGGTGACGGGCGCGGTCGTCACGCCGATCAGCCTCGCGACGACGTTCGCGCAGGAAGAGGTCGGCAAGCACGGTGGCTTCGAGTACTCGCGTAGCGACAACCCGACGCGGCGCGCGTACGAGACGTGCCTCGCGTCGCTCGAGGGCGCGCGCCACGGCCTCGCGTTCGCGAGCGGCCTCGCGGCGGAGGACGCGTTGCTGCGGCTGCTCGCGCCCGGCGATCACATCGTCATCCCGAACGACGCGTACGGCGGCACCTACCGGCTCGTCGCGAAGGTGCACGAGCCCGCGGGAGTCGAGTGGACCGCGGTCGACCTCGTCGACGCGGACTCGCTCGCCGGTGCGTGGCGCGACTCGACGCGCATGGTGTGGATCGAGACGCCGACGAACCCGATGCTGCGCGTCGTCGACATCGCGCGCGTCGCCGCCTTCGCGCACGCGCGCGGCGCGCTCGTCGTCGTCGACAACACGTTCGCCACGCCGTATCTCCAGCAACCGTTGCGCGAGGGCGCCGACATCGTCGTGCACTCGGCGACGAAGTACCTCGGCGGTCACTCCGACGTCGTCGGCGGCTTCGTCGCGCTCGACGACGACGAGCAGGCGGAGCGCGTGCGGTTCCTGCAGAACGCGGCGGGCGCGGTGCCGTCGCCGTTCGACTGCTTTCTCGTGTTGCGCGGCCTCAAGACGCTCGGCGTGCGCATGGATCGCCACTGTGCGAACGCGGCGGTGATCGTCGAGTTGTTGGTCGCCCATCCCGCGGTCGAGCGCGTGCTGTATCCGGGACTCGCCGACCATCCCGGCCACGACGCCGCGGCGCGCCAGATGCGCGGGTTCGGCGGCATGGTGTCGTTCCTCGCGCGCGACGAGGACGCCGCGGTCGCGCTCGTCGCGCGGACCGAGCTGTTCACGCTCGCGGAGTCGCTCGGCGCGGTGGAGTCGCTCATCGAGCACCCCGGCCGGATGACGCACGCATCGGCCGCGGGCTCACCGCTCGAGGTGCCGGCCGCGCTCGTGCGGATGTCGGTCGGGATCGAGACGATCGGCGACCTCGTCGCCGACCTCCGTCAGGCCCTCGACTCGGTGGCGTGAGCGACGCGACCTCCGCGCGGGAGCTTGCCGCGCGCATCATCGCGGCGCTGCCGCACGCGTCGCTCTTCGACCGCCTGAACGTCGGGTCATGCCCGACGTGTCCGAAGGCGCCGGTTACCTGTGCGCGCGCTGCGGACGGCGTCTCACCTGTGATGGAGGGCTCGGGATCTCGATGGGCTACCGCTGGTTCCGCCGTTCGCGTCTTCGGTCCGCCGATCGCGCTGCAGATGCATCACGAGCGTCACCCCGAGGTCGCTGCCGCCGTGAAGCAGGTGAGTGACGGGCTCGATGTGCTGGTCGTGAGCAGCGGCCCATACTGGCCGACGGAAGGGCCTCGCTGATGCCGCGGTACATCGCGCTGTTACGCGGCATCAACGTCGGTGGGAAGCACGCGGTTCCGATGGCGAAGCTTCGAGCCCTGTGCGAGTCGCTCGATCTCACCGAGGTCGGTACCTACATCCAGAGTGGCAACGTGGTGTTCGCCGCGAACAAGGCGGTCACGCCGGCCGCGTTCGAGAAGGCGCTGCGATCGGAGTTCGGGTTCGAGATCCCGGTCGTGCTGCGCACGCGCACCGAGCTCGCGAAGGTCGTGTCGGGCGACCCGTTCAAGAAGGTCGAACGGTCGAACGTGCACGTCGGGTTCATGGCGAAGAAGCCGGCCGCGGCGGCCCTGAAGCAGATCGATCACGAGCGCTTCCTGCCCGAAGCAGTGGTCGTGAAGGGCTGCGAGGTGTACTACCACCTGCCCAACGGCATGGGCCGGGCGAAGCTCCCGCTCCACGTCGACCGGCAGCTGAACGTGCCGACGACCGTGCGCAACTGGAACACCGTCACCAAGCTGCTCGCCCTGCTCCACGACCGCTAGTGGTACTGCGTTCAGTGGCTATGTGCCGATAACGCAGTACCACGGAGGCGCGGTGAAGGCCTACGGGAAGGTCTGACCCGCGAGACGGCGCTGCTTGAGCTGCGCGCGCACGAAGTCGCGGTTCATGAGCGCGATGAAGTCGATCGAGATCTCCTTCGGGCACGCGGCCTCGCACTCACGGTGGTTCGTGCACGAACCGAAGAACGACTCCATCGTCTGCACCATCGAGACCGTGCGCTCCCAGCGCTCGGCCTGACCCTGCGGCATCAGGTTGAGGTGCGCGAGCTTCGCCGACGTGAACAGCTGCGCTGCGCCGTTCGGGCACGCGGCCACGCACGCGCCGCAGCCGATGCACGCGGCCGCGTCCATCGACGTGTCGGCCGCTTCCTTCGGCACCGGGATCAGGTTCGCGTCGGGCGCGGATCCGGTCGGCGCGGTGATGTAGCCGCCGGCCTCGACGATGCGGTCGAACGCGGAACGGTCGACCGAGAGATCCTTGATGATCGGGAACGCGGCGGCGCGCCACGGCTCGACCGTCACCTCGCGCACGCCGCGCTGCTCGAGCTTGCGCAGGTGCAGCTGACAGGTCGCGGTGCCGCGCTCGGGTCCGTGTGCCTGCCCGTTGATCATCATCGAGCACGAGCCGCAGATGCCCTCACGGCAGTCGTTGTCGAACGCGATCGGCTCCCGCCCCTGCGCGAGCAGGTCTTCGTTCACGATGTCGAGCAGCTCGAGGAACGACATGTCGGGACTCACGCCGGGCGCCTCGTACGTCTCGAAGCCACCCACCGAGTCGGGCCCGGCCTGGCGCCACACCTTCAGCGTGAGATCCATCGTCGATCCTGTTCCTTTACATGGTCGCATGCTCGCTTGTCGCGGCACGGGCCTTCCACGCGGTTCTCGAGCTGATCGCTCGCCTGCTCCGTTACTTGTAGCTGCGGGTCGCGAGGTGCACGTTCTCGAACACGAGCGGCTCCTTGTGGAGCGTGGGCTCGTTCCCGACGCCGGTGAACTCCCACGCGCCGACGTACGCGAAGTGCTCGTCGTCGCGCAACGCCTCACCGTCGGGCGTCTGGTACTCCTCGCGGAAGTGGCCGCCGCACGACTCGTTGCGGTGCAGCGCGTCGAGGCACATCAGCTCCGCGAACTCGAGGAAGTCGCTCACTCGGCCCGCGCGCTCGAGCGACTGGTTGAACGACTCGTTCTCGCCGAGCACGCGCACGTTCTTGTGGAACTCGTCGCGGATCGCGGGGATCTCGCTGAGTGCCTTCGTGAGGCTCTGCTCGGTGCGACCCATCCCGCAGTTGTCCCAGACGATCTTGCCGAGCTCACGGTGGTAGTGGTCGACCGACTTCGTGCCCTTGTTGCCGAGCAGTTTTCGCACACCGTCGATCACGGTCTGGCGCGACTCCTGGAACACCGGGTCCGTCTCGGCGACGCAGGCTTGGCCGAGCATCGGCGCGAGGTAGTCGTTGATCGTCGCCGGAATCACGAAGTAGCCGTCGGCGAGACCCTGCATGAGTGCCGACGCGCCGAGCCGGTTCGCGCCGTGGTCGGAGAAGTTCGCCTCACCGAGCACGAACAGTCCGGGCAGGTTGCTCTGCAGGTTGTAATCCACCCAGAGTCCGCCCATCGTGTAGTGGACGGCGGGGTAGATGCGCATCGGCATGCGGTACGGATCGTCACCGGTGATGCGGTCGTACATCTCGAAGAGGTTGCCGTAGCGCTCCTTGATGACGTGCTCACCGAGACGGTCGATCGCGTCGGAGAAGTCGAGGAACACGCCGTTCTTCTTCGGCCCGACACCGCGGCCCGCGTCGACCTCGCGCTTCGCGGCGCGTGACGCGACGTCGCGCGGCACGAGGTTGCCGAACGCGGGGTAGCGGCGTTCGAGGAAGTAGTCGCGGTCGGCGGCCGGGATCTGGTCGGCGGACCGCGCGTCGTCCATCTGCTCGGGAACCCAGATGCGACCGTCGTTGCGCAGCGATTCCGACATCAGCGTCAGCTTCGACTGGAACTCGTCGCTCGCGGGGATGCACGTCGGGTGGATCTGCGTGTAGCAGGGGTTCGCGAAGTACGCGCCCTTCTTCGCCGCTCGCCAGGCCGCGGTGACATTCGAGTTCATCGCGTTCGTCGACAGGAAGAAGACGTTGCCGTAACCACCGGTCGCGAGCACGACCGCGTGCCCGGAGAGACCGAAGATCTCGCCCGTGATGAGGTCGCGGCACGTGATGCCGCACGCCTGCCCGTCCTTCACGACGAGGTCGAGCATCTCGGTTCGGCTGTAGAGCTTCACCGTGCCCAGCGCGACCTGATGCGCGAGCGCCTGATACGCGCCGAGCAGCAACTGCTGGCCCGTCTGGCCCCGCGCGTAGAACGTCCGCGAGACCTGCGCGCCACCGAACGAGCGGTTGTCGAGCTGACCGCCGTACTCGCGCGCGAACGGGACGCCCTGCGCCGCGCACTGGTCGATGATGTTCACCGACACCTGCGCGAGCCGGTAGACGTTGGCTTCACGCGAGCGGTAGTCGCCGCCCTTGATCGTGTCGTAGAAGGGGCGCTGCACGCTGTCGCCGTCGTTCTTGTAGTTCTTCGCCGCGTTGATGCCGCCCTGCGCGGCGATCGAGTGCGCGCGCCGCGGCGAGTCGTGGAACGTGACGACCGTGACCTGGTACCCGAGCTCGGCGAGCGTCGCCGCGGCCGCCGCGCCCGCGAGGCCGGTGCCCACGACGAGCACCCGGAACCGGCGTTTGTTCGACGGGTTCACGAGCTTCACCGCGAACTTGTGCCCGTCCCACTTGTCGGCGAGCGGTCCGGCCGGGACGTGCGATTCGAGCGTCATCGTCACCCCTTCGCCGCGTGGACGGTGAGCACGCCGGGCAGCGCGCTCGTGCTCGCCGGGCACTCCGCGGTCGGCGGCCGCTCGTTCGGGCACTTCGGCGTCACCGCGTGCAGCTGCACCGCGATCGGGAAGCTGATGTTGGCGACGACGATGACGGCGGCGAACCCCTGCGCGAAGCGTGTGCGCGCCTTGTTGTAGCGGGGGTTGTTCACGCCGAGGCTCTGAAAGAGGCTCCAGGCACCGTGGTAGATGTGCACGCCGAGCGCGAGGTTGGCGATCACGTAGAAGATCGCGACGATCGGGCGGCGGAAGCTGTAGACCAGGTTGTCGTACGGATCACCGCGCACGAAATGGCTCGTGTTCGCGGCGCCCCACGTGAGATCCGCGAGGTGGAACGCGAGGAAGGCGAGCACGATGACGCCGGTCCAGCGCATCGTGCGCGACGCGAAGTTCGCGGCGACGTAGTCGCGCGGAGCCTGATAGCCAACGGGCCGCGCCCGCTTGTTCATCCGCGTCAGCGCGTACGCGGCGTGGATGTGGAGGACGAACGCCGCGATGAGGACGACGCGGATCGTCCAGAGCAGCACCGTGCGCGGCAGCAGATGGCCGGGCATGTCGCGCAGGGCCTCGCCGTAGAGGTCGATCTCCTGCTTCGACAGATAGAACTTGAGGTTGCCGATCATGTGGGCCAGGACGAAGCCCAGCAGGATGATGCCGGTGACGCCCATCACCCACTTCTTGCCGACCGCCGATCGGTAGAACTCGATCGGCCACGGTGCGCGCCGGCGCGGTCGTGGTTGCACCGGCGCGGCTTCCGTATGGAGCCGCGGAGACGACCCGCTCCCGGCGTCGCCTCCCTCGATCGTCTGCGCCATTCGAGTCTCCCGGACGTCACCCGGAACGCCTGTGTTGTCGCGCTCGTGCTCTTGTGCGGACGTTACCTCCGCGCCCTTCGAGGGTGCCGAATCGGGGTTCGACATCTCCACCTACACTCCGCCGAGTACCCGCGCGCCGGCTGCGAGGAGTCGTGATGTCCCGTCCCGCAACACTCGGAGAGCTCCGCGCGAGCGGCTGGCAGTCCCGTCCGGTGAAGGACGAGCTGCGAGCGAACGTCGTGCGCTGCCTGTCCGAAGGGCGGTCGCTCGTACCCGGCATCGTCGGTTACGACGACACCGTCATGCCCCAGCTCGCGAACGCGTTGCTCGCCGGCCACGACGTGATCTTCCTCGGTGAGCGTGGGCAGGCGAAGACGCGCATCATCCGGTCGCTCACGGGTCTGCTCGACGAGTACACGCCGATCGTCTCGGGCAGCGAGATCAACGACGATCCGTACAACCCGGTCTCCGCGCACGCGCGTCACCTGATCAACGACCGCGGCGACGACACGCCGATCGAGTGGGTGCACCGCGACCGGCGCTTCGGCGAGAAGCTCGCGACGCCCGACACGTCGATCGCCGACCTCATCGGTGAGGTCGACCCCATCAAGGTCGCCGAGGGCCGTTACCTCTCCGACGAGCTCACGATCCACTACGGACTCGTCCCGCGCACGAACCGCGGCATCTTCTCGATCAACGAGCTCCCCGACCTCGCGGAGCGGATCCAGGTCGGTCTGCTGAACGTGCTCGAAGAGCGCGACGTCCAGATCCGCGGCTACAAGATCCAGCTGCCGATCGACATCGTGCTGTTCGCCTCGGCGAACCCCGAGGACTACACGAACCGCGGCCGCATCATCACGCCGCTCAAGGACCGGTTCGGCGCGCAGATCCGCACGCACTACCCGCTCGAGACCGAGCTCGAGATGGCGATCATCGAGCAGGAGAGCACGCCGCTGCAGGCGGAGGGCCTCAGCGTGTCCGTGCCCGACTTCATCACCGAGATCGTGGCCGAGGTCAGCCAGATGGCGCGGCGCTCCCCGCACGTCAACCAGCGCTCGGGTGTCTCCGCGCGTATGTCGATCACGAACTACGAGACGCTCGTCGCCAACGCGACCCGCCGCGCGCTCGCGTCGGGTGAGCGCGAGGTCGTGCCCCGCATCAGCGACCTCGAGTCGCTCGCGTCGTCGACCGCCGGCAAGATCGAGATCGAGACGCTCGAAGACGGACGCGAGGGCCTCGTCATCGACCGCATCATGAAGGCCGCGGTCCTCGAAGTGTTCCGCTCGCGCGTGCAGCCCGAGCTGCTCCCCGAGGTCGTCGGCGCGTTCGAGGGCGGTCTCGTCGTGCACACCGGCGACGACCTCGCGGCGTCCCAGTACGCGGATGCGCTGGCCGCGTTGCCGGCGATGCCCGCGGTGCTCGCGGACCTCGGCGTCGGCGAGTCGCCCGCCGGAGTCGCGTCGGCGCTCGAATTCGTGCTCGAGGGTCTGCACCTCACGAAGCGTTTGAACAAGGACTCGCTCGGCGGCCGCGCGTCCTACCGCGCGCGCTGATGCCGAGCGCGTTTCGTTACTCGCGCTGGGACGGCACCCAGGTCGGCTTCGACCTCGACGCCGACGATCTGCTCTCCGAGCTCACCGACGACCTCCTGTACCACGGCGACCTCAACGCGGCGCTGCGGCGCGCGCTCCAGCAGGGCTTCCAAGATCGCGACGGCCGCGACGTGGAGGGCCTGCGCGAGATGCTCGAGAAGCTGCGCCAGCAACGCCGCGAGCTGCTCGACCGCTACGACCTCGGCGGTGTGTACGACGACATCGCACGCCGGCTCGACGAGGTCGTCGAGCAGGAGCGCGAAGGCATCGATCGGCGCGTCGACGAAGCGCGTCAGTCCGGCGACCAACGACGCGAAGACCTGCTCGACGATCTCGCGAAGCAACGGCGTCAGGAGCTCGACGAGCTTCCACCCGACCTCGCGGGTCGCGTGCAATCGCTCCAGGAATACGACTGGATGGACGACGCCGCGCGTCAGCAGTTCGAGGAGCTGATGCAGGAGCTGCGCCAGCAGCTGCTCGACAACATGTTCAACCAGCTGTCGGAGGGCATGTCGAACATGTCACCCGAGCAGCTGCAGCACATGAAGGACATGCTCGCCGACCTCAACCGCATGCTCGAGCAGCGCGAGCAGGGCGAGGAACCCGACTTCCAAGGGTTCATGGACAAGTACGGCGACCTCTTCCCCGACAACCCGCAGTCGCTCGACGAGCTGCTCGAGCAGATGGCGCGCTCGATGGCCGCGATGCAGCAGATGCTGAACTCGATGTCGCCCGAGCAGCGCGCGCAACTGCAGCAGCTCGCCAACTCGTTGCTCGAGGATCTCGACCTGCGCTGGCAGATGGACGAGCTGTCGCGCAACCTCCAGAACGCGTTTCCGCAGATGGGTTGGGGCCAGCGGATGAACTTCCGCGGCGACGAGCCGGTGCCGCTCGGCAGCATGGGCTCACTGCTCGACCAGCTCGGCGACATCGATTCCCTCGAGCACCTGCTCCGCAACGCGACGCAACCGGGCCAGCTCGCGGAAGTCGACCTCGACCAGGCGCGCGAGCTGCTCGGTGAAGACGCCGCGGCGTCGCTCGAGGAGCTCGCGAAGCTCGCCAAGATGCTCGAGGACGCGGGGCTCATCGAGCAGCGCGAGGGGCGCATGGAGCTCACGGCGAAGGGTGTGCGCCGGATCGGCCAGCGCGCGCTCGGCGACCTCTTCAAGCGGCTCCTCCAGGATCGCTCGGGCAACCACGACATCGAGCGCGGCGGCTACGGCCACGAGCGCGCCTTCGAGCACAAGCCCTACGAGTTCGGCGACCCGTTCCTTCTCGACGTGAACCAGACGATCCGCAACGCGGTGACGCGTCAGGGCTCGGGAACGCCGGTGCGGCTCACGCCCGACGACTTCGAGGTCGAGCGCACCGAGGTGCTCACGCGCACCGCGACCGTGCTGATGCTCGACGTGTCGCTCTCCATGGAGATGCGCGGTCGCTTCCTCGCGGCGAAGAAGGTCGCGATGGCGCTCCACGCGCTCATCTCCAGCCAGTTTCCGCGCGACTACCTCGGCATGGTGTCGTTCGGGCGCGTCGCGCGCGAGGTGAAGCCCGAACGCCTCCCCGAGGCGACGTGGGACTTCGAGTGGGGCACGAACATGCAGCACGCGCTGCTGCTCGCCCGCAAGATGCTCGCCCACGAGCACGGCCGCAAGCAGGTGATCATGATCACCGACGGCGAACCGACCGCCCACATCGAGGGCAACGGCACCTTCTTCGACTACCCGCCCGACCCCCGCACGATCGAGGCGACGTTGCGTGAGGTGCAGCGCTGCACGCGCGAGCAGATCCGCATCAACACCTTCATGCTCGAGGAGAGCCCGTATCTCCAGGAGTTCGTCGAGCGGATGATGCGAATGAACCGCGGCCGCACGTTCATCACCACGCCCGAGAACCTCGGCGACTACGTCCTCGTCGACTTCCTCGACCAGCGCCGCGCCCACCGCCGCGCCGGGTAGGGATTTCCCTGCCGATCGGGACCAAAGCGCGATCGGCGCGCGTTGAGCGGGGCAGCGACCAGAAAGGCAAACCATGACGGTCATTCCGCGTGAGCAGCTGCCGACCACCGACGACGAGTGGAAGGCGAAGCTGACGCCCGAGCAGTACCAGGTCGCCCGCAAGGCGGGCACCGAGCGGGCCTTCACCGGCGAGTACTGGGACAATCACGACGACGGCACCTACGTCTGCGTGTGCTGCGGTGCGCCGCTCTTCACGTCCGAGCACAAGTACGACTCGGGCTCCGGCTGGCCGAGCTTCTGGCAACCCGCCGAGGGCGGCGAGATCGAGGAGGAGGTCGACCGCGGTCACGGGATGGTACGGACCGAGGTTCGGTGCGACCACTGCGGCGCGCACCTCGGGCACCTCTTTCCCGACGGCCCGCGTCCGACCGGCCAGCGCTACTGCATCAACTCGGCGTCGCTGCGCTTCGAGCCGGAAGCGTCGTAACCGCCCGCTCTTCGCGCGCAGCGTGGCCGAACAGCCGCGCTCGCGCGCGAAAAAGCAGGGTTTCTGGGAAAAGTCGGCCTCCCCCTTGCGTCCCGCCGGTCGCCGCGGTCAGTATCTCACCGTTGTAATTCCATCGGCGGCATTTGAACGAGGGGAGCAGCCGATGCGGGACATCGTCGAGATGCTCGACACCCACATCCAGGAAGATCGGCGCTGGCAGGAGCGAGCGAACTGTCTCGGCGTCGACCCCGACCTCTTCTTCCCCGAGCGCGGGGCCTCCACCAAGGAGGCGAAGTCGGTCTGTCACGGGTGCGAGGTCCGGCCCGAGTGCCTCGAATACGCCCTACGACACGGCGAGAAGTTCGGGATCTGGGGCGGGATGTCCGAGCGGGAGCGCCGGCGCCTCCGCCGGCAGCGGGCCCTGGCCCGCCGGGGGATCGTCTCCGCCTAACAGCCCGAGCGACGGGCGCGGCCGAGCGCGCGAACGAAGCGCTCGACCATCAAGGTCGGGCGAACCGGCCTTCGATCGTCCGGCGTTCGTCGAGGCCCGCCGCCGCTCGGACGCGGGGTCCGCAGCGGTCGAGCTCGGCCGCCGGGAGCAATCCGACGAGCTCGACCGTTTCGAGTCCGAGGCCGCGCGCCGCGGCGAGCTCGACCACCCGGGTCCACGCCGCGTCGACCCCGGTCTCCTCGAGGTCGATCAGGTTCATCGACACCTGCGGGCGCGCCCGGCTCTCGAGCCAGAAGCCGAGCGCGCGCACGCCGCGTAGACCGCCGTCGCGCGCTCGGACCTCACGCGCGATCGCGCGCGCGTCGTCGGTCGTTCCGCCGTCGAGCACGCAGTTGAACGCGACGAGCGGTGCGCGCGCGCCGACGGCCGTCGCACCGAGACGCGGGTGCGGCTTCGCCGGTCCGAGGTCGGGCTCGCGCTCGACGAACGCCTCCCGTCGCAGCGACGGCAGGTCGCGCCCGCGCGGATCCGCGTCGTCGTAGAAGAAACACGGGACGTTGTAGACCTTCGCCCACCACGTCGCGAACGCACGCGCCGACGCGACCGCGCGACCGCCGGCGGTTGCACCGAGCGCGACGAACGGCACGACGTCGAGCGCGCCGAGACGCGGGTGCACGCCGTCGTGATTCGACAGATCGAGCGCCGCTGCCGTCGCGGCGGCGATCCGCCGCGTCGCCGTCAGCGTCGAGTGCGTGCCGCCTGCGACCGTGACGACGCTGCGGTTGTGGTCGCCGTCGCGGTGCACGTCGAGCAGGGCCGCGCCCGCGGCACGCGCGATCCCGTCGACCGCGCCGTCGACGCGCCCCTCCGAGACGTTCACCACGCACTCGAGCATGAAGCAGTGAGTGTTGCGCAATTCGAGGCGGTGCGCGTACTCGCGCGCACCGCGTACCCTGCGAGGGATGCAGTTCGGGTTGGCGCTCCCTCAGTACGACTACTCGGTCGCGGGCGAGCGACCGTTGCAATTCGAGACGATCGTGCGTCACGCGCAGGCTGCGGCCGGCGCGGGGTTCACGTCGCTGTGGCTCAGCGACCATCTCTTCCTCGACATCGCGAAGTACGGCGGACCGCCGGAGCCACAAGGTGTGTACGAACCACTCGTCACGCTCGCGGCGTTGAGTCGCGTCGTACCGGACGTGCGCCTCGGCACGCTGGTCCTGCTCGAAGCGCTGCGTCCCGCCGCGGTGCTCGCCAAGGCGCTCGCGTCGCTCGATCGCATCTCGGGAGGACGGCTCGACGTCGGGCTCGGTGCGGGTTGGTACGAACCCGAGTACCGCGCGCTCGGGATGGAGATGCCGCGACCGGGCGAGCGGCTCGAGCGACTGCGCGAGGCGATCGACGTCGTGACGGGACTGCTCGGCGGCGGACCGCTCGAGTACGAAGGCCGCCATCACGTCGCGCGCGGCGCGGTGAACCTGCCCGCCGCGTTGCAGTCACCGCGCCCGCGCGTGTTCGTCGGCGGCAAGGGCGATCGACTCCTCCAACTCGTTGCCGAACGGTGCGACGGTTGGAACACGTGCTGGGCGTGGACTCCCGACGACTACCGCGAGCGACTCGCCGTGCTCGACGCCGCGTGCGCGCGCGTCGATCGTGATCCCGCGACGATCTGGCGGACGCTCGGTCTCTACGCGCTGTGCGGCGAGGACGAGCGCGACCTCGCGCGTCGGTTCGAACGGCTGCGCGCGGCGACGCCGAAGGGTGTGCTCGACGGCGTGTCGCTCGACGATTGGCGCAAGGGCCGGCTCGTCGGCACCGTCGACGAGGTGCGCGCGCAGCTCGACGAGTGGGAGTCGCTCGGCATCGAGACGATCATCGTCGGCGCGGGCGCATTGCCGTTCCAGGTCGGCGACCTCGACGACGTCGCCCTCCTGGGCGAGGCGCTCGGCCGGTAGGGGCGGCGGCCGACTCGACCCGGAAATGCCGGGGCTACCCTGGAAAGACCTCGGCCACCGGAAAGGTGCCACCCATGAGTCTGGGCGCTCCTGAGCTGATCATCATCTTGCTCATCGTGCTGCTGCTGTTCGGAGGAGCGAAGCTGCCGAAGCTCGCCCGTTCGCTCGGCGAGGCGTCGCGTGAGTTCAAGAAGGGCGTGGACGACAAGGACAAGGACGAGAAGACCGGCGACGGCAAGACCACGAGCTGAGCTCGCGGGATCGGCCGGAGCGGACGGGTCGCTTGCGGCCCGTCCGTCGTGATGCTGAGGCGTCAGGAGCGGCGAGCGTCAGCGAGTGCGAGCAGACAGCGCAGTCAGGTGGGGTTCAGCTGCCGGCGGCGACGCAGGATGCGGCGGCGTTCGCGCTCCGATGCGCCGCCCCACACGCCGTGCTCGATGCGGAACTTGAGCGCGTACTCGAGGCACTCCATGCGCACCGGGCAGTTGCCGCAGATGCGTTGCGCGAAGTCGACACCGACTCCGTCGGACGGAAAGAACTCGGAGGGGCTGGCGCCGCGACACTTGGCTCGGAGCATCCAGCTGTAGTCGTCCGGGGACTCTTCCATGCGCTCGCCTCCAAAGGCCAGGTACGGATCTTTGGTTCCCCGAGTTCAGGCCGTCGAACGAACGAGTCGAATTCTTTCAGCGGCGACTCAGCCGGTGGGGACACTCTCAGCACCCTCTCAGACGCCCAAAGGATCGCATTGGTTCATCGCGGTTGGCTGATCCGGCTCCCGCGAACGGAGGACGAATGACGGAGCACGACGATCACGACGAGCCGGTGGTCGGACCCGAGTCGGAAGTACCGACGTCGGAGACGCCCGTGAGCGCGACCCCCGGCGCGAGCGGGAATGACGAACCCACCGGAGCCGTTGGCCCCGTCACCTCCACCCACCCCGGGTCGTCGACCGCCCCCCCGGGCGACCCGGGTGTCCCCTCGGCCGGTTCGCCGGTACCCCCGATCGGCGAGCCGCCGGGGTGGAGCCAGGCGTCGAGCCCCTGGGCTCCGCCCGGCATCGACCCCTTCCGCTACGAGCCCGCGAGCTGGACTCCGCCGGCCCCGTCGTCGTCGACTTCCGAGTGGACGCCACCACCGGCGCCGGTCGCGACGCGCACCCGCCGGGGCGCGTCGCAGTCGGCGCTGATCGGCGGCATCGTCGGTGCGCTCGTCGCGTCGCTCGTGACCGCGGGTGCGTTCCTGGTCTTCGGACGCGATCACGACTCCGCGTCGTCGACGAATGCACCGTTGCGACCGGCGTCGGTGATCGTGCACGACGGCGACATCCAGTCGATCCTCGCGAAGGTGCAGCCGGCCGTCGTGCGCATCGACGTCACGTCGCCCGACGGCAGCGGCACGGGCACCGGCTTCGTCGTCGGCAGCAACGGGCTCATCGTGACGAACGCGCACGTGGCCGCGGACGCGGTGCACATCAAGGTGACACTCGCCGACTCGCGCACCGCGAGCGGCACCGTCATCGGGCTCGACCGCACCCACGACCTCGCGGTGCTGAAGATCGGCTTGAAGAACCTGCCGATCGTCGAGCTCGGCGACTCCAACGCGCTCGAGGTCGGCGACTCGGTCGTCGCGATCGGCAACGCGCTCGCGCTCGAAGGCACGCCGACGGTCACGTCGGGCATCGTCTCCGCGCTGCACCGCACGATCTCGACGGAGGAGAGCACGAAGCTCAGCGACGTCATCCAGACCGACGCCGCGATCAACCCCGGCAACTCGGGTGGTCCGCTCGTCGACTCCAGCGGCAAGGTCATCGGGATCAACACCGCGATCGCGTCGCCGGCGGACGCGAACAACATCGGCTTTGCGATCGCGATCTCGTCGGCCGAGCCGACGTTGAAGCATCTCGAAGCGGGCCAGGGCGCGCCCGCGACGACCGGCTACCTCGGTGTGGAGGTCGAGTCGGTCGACGCGTCGGTCGCGCAGGCCGAGCATCTCTCGATCAACCGCGGTGCATTCGTCATCAAGGTGACGTCGGGCGCGCCCGCGAGCGCGGCGGGCATCCGACCGAACGACGTGATCGTGCGGCTCGACTCCACGGTCATCGACACCGCGCAGGAGCTCACCGACGCGGTGGGGGCGCTCAAGCCGGGCACGAAGGTGACGGTCGTCGTCAACCGCGCGGGCGCGTCCCGCACGTTCCGCATCACGCTCGCGACCCGTTCGGCGGGCTGATCACGGGGGATCCGAGCCGCCGGCGGCGCCGCCGGTAGTGTCGGGGCCCATGGCAATGGACCCCGAGGAGCTCGAGAACGTCCCGCCGCAGGGACACGTGCGCGTCGTCTACCTCGGTCCGGTCGCGCCGCACTGGGAGATCCACCGGGTGTTCGGCGACCCGAAGGCGATCGACGAGTTCGCGCAGCGCGCGCAGGCGCGCCTCCAGCTGCTCCCGCCGCACGACCCGCAGTTCCGCCGCAACCGCGAGCGGGTCGCGCGCGACGCGGAGCGCGAGCATCTGATCCTCGACTGGGACCTCGGCTACGACGAAGGCGCCTAGCGCCCGCGAGCGCTAGACGGTGACAGTCGAGTCGTCGCCGGGACGCGGTAGATCGCCCGTCACCATGAACGAGACCCAGCGGCCGATCTGCACCGCGTGGTCGGCGACTCGTTCGTAGTAGCGCCCGACCAACGCCATCTGTACCGCGCGCTGGAGCACGCTCTCGTCGAGTCCTCTCGGATCGGCGACGAGGATGGCGCGGAACAGGTCCTTCTGCAGGTCGTCCATCACGTCGTCCATGTCGGGCAACGCGGCGGCGAGCGCGAGGTCGAGGTCGGCGAAGGCGTCGACCGCGGCGCGCATCTGCACCTGGGCCTGGTCGCCCATGCGCTCGAGGATGCCCCGCACGCGTGGCGGGAGCTCTTGCGGATAGAGACGACGCGCGGCCTTGCCCGTCGTCACCATGAGGTCGGCGCTGAGCTGGATCTCGTGGAGGATGCGCAACACCGCGAGGACGGCGCGCAGGTCGCCGGCCGTGGGTTGCTGCATCGCGAGCAACCGGTACGCGCCCAGCTCGATGTGGTGGTTGAGCTCGTTGATCTGGCGGTCGTCCGCGATGAGCTGGTCGACGAGCGCGAGGTCGGCGTCGAGGAGCGCGTGCGTGCCCGCGCCGATTGCTTCGGTCACCAGCGCGGCGAGCTTGATGACGTCGCCGCGCAAGTCGCCGAGCGCCTCCTGGAAACCGTGTCTCCCACCCGCTTCGGTCATCGTCAACCCGTTCTCCTGCGTCGTGTCGCCCGGCGTTCGGCCTGCGTTCCATCATGCGCCGCGGAGGCGCCGCCGTTGAGATCCGTGCCGCGATTTCGTGGCGATGTTCCCGTTGCGTTCGCCTCGATGTCACTTCACGTACACCTGGCGCGCGCATCGCGCCTGGTCAACGCGGGCGTACCGAGAAGTCGCCCTTTGTTCACCCGTTCGTCATTCGTCGTCCAGGAGGCGTCCGCACGCGGGTCGCAGACTGCGTTCTGTACCCAGCCCCCTCGAGGAGGCCCTCCACCCGATGACCAAGTTCATCCGCCGTCATGCGCTCCCCCCGCTTGCTGTTCTGATCGTCGTGCTCGCCGCCGCGTGTGGGAGCAGCTCGAGCAATGGCGGCGCGAGCAACACCTCCGGATCGACCGGATCGACCGGAGCGCAGTTGTCGCAGACGACGCTGTCCGGCTCCGGCTCGACCTTCCAGGACCCGTTCGACGAAGCCGTCTTCCGTGACTTCACGAGTGAGGCGCAGCCGAACGTCACGGTCAACTACAACCCCGTGGGTTCCGGTCAGGGCCAGACCGACCTCGCGGGTGGCGTCACCGACTTCGCGGGCTCGGACAGCCTCGTGAAGGACGCCGACAAGTCGTCGTTCAAGGGCTCGTTCCTCTACATCCCGATCGCGTCGGCTCCGATCACGATCTCGTTCAACGTGAACGGGGTCGACAAGCTCACGCTGTCGGCGTCGACGCTCGCGAAGATCTTCTCGACGTCGATCAAGACGTGGGACGACTCGGCGATCAAGGCCGACAACCCCGGCGTCGATCTGCCATCGACCTCGATCACGGTCGTGCACCGCAGCGACGGTTCGGGCACGACGTCGAACTTCACGTCGTACCTTGCCGCCGCGGCGCCGAGTGATTGGACGCTCGGCAGCGACAAGACCGTCGCCTGGGCGAGCTCGACGGTCGGCGCGGAAGGCAACCCCGCCGTCGCCAGCAAGATCAAGGGCACCGACGGCGCCATCGGATACGTCGACTTCGCCGACGCCACGCAGGCCGGCTTGAAGTTCGCGTCGATCAAGAACTCGGCCGGGAGCGTCGTCGCGCCGACGCTCGACGGTGCGACCGCGGCGATGGCGTCGGCGACGGTCACCGCCGACGTCACGGTGTCGCCGATGAACGCGCCGGGCGCGGACGCGTATCCGATCACTTCGCCGACGTACCTCATCGTGTACTCGACGCAGTCGAACCACGCCAAGGGTCTCGCGGTGAAGGCCTTGCTCGAGTATGTGCTCGGCCCCGGTCAGCAGAAGGCGACGGCGCTCGACTTCGCACCGCTGCCCGACGCGCTGCTCGCCAAGGCCAAGGCCCAGGTCGACAAGATCCAGGTCCCCTAGTCTTCGTTTCCGGGCGGACGACCCGTTCGTCCGCCCGGACTCGCTGCCTTCATGGTCGCTGCCTCACCGCCCGTCTCCCATCTCGCCGACGGTCAACGCGCACCCGGTCTCCTCGCGGATCGTGCGTTCCGGGCCGTCGCGCTGCTCGCGGGCTTGTCGGTGCTGGTGATCCTCGGGCTGATCGCGTTCTCGACGACGCAGCAGGCGTGGCCCGCGTTCACCCATCAAGGACTCTCGTACTTCACCGCGACGACGTGGGATCCACCGCACAACCGGTTCGGGACGCTCACGTTCCTCTACGGCACGATCGTCGTCTCCGCGATCGCGCTCGTGTTCGCGGTGCCGGTGAGCATCGGGATCGCGCTGTTCATCACCGAGATCGCGCCCCGGCGGCTCCGCAACTCGATCGTGTACGTGATCGACCTGCTCGCATCGGTGCCGTCGGTGGTGTTCGGCCTCTGGGGGTTCCTCTACGTCGCGCCGAAGTTGACGGGCCTCTACACCGACGTGAGCCACTGGACGCACTCGATTCCGTTGATCGGCACGATGTTCTCGGGACGTCCGATCACGGGTCTCGGCTTCATGACCGCGGGCCTCGTGGTCGCGCTCATGATCACGCCGATCATCACGTCGATCACGCGTGAGGTGTTCGCGACGGTTCCCGTCGCGCAGAAGGAGGGCGCGACGGCGCTCGGCGCGACCCGGTGGGAGATGATCCGCGGCGCCGTCCTTCCCCACAGCCGGAGCGGGATCGTCGGCGCGGTGCTGATCGGGCTCGGCCGTGCGATGGGCGAGACGATCGCGGTCACGCTGGTCATCGGATCGGCGACCTCGCTCACCGGGCGCCTGTTCTCGCCGGGGAACACGATGGCCGCGGGAATCGCGAGCCAGTTCGGTGAGGCAACCGGCGACTACCGCGCCGCGCTCGTCGGACTCGGAGTCGTGCTGTTCTTTCTCACGATCCTGATCGGGGTCGCGGCGCGTGGACTCGTCGCCCGCTTCGAGCAACGGAGCACGGGCGCATGACCGCCGTCACGACGACGCCGGCGATCCGACTCGGTCCGGCCGCGAAGCACCGCGCGCGGGCGATCAAGAACGGGATCGCGACCGCGTGCATCGTGCTGTCGTTCTTCGTCGTCGCGGTGCCGCTCGTCTGGCTCGTCGTCACCATCGTCCTGCGCGGCCATTCCGTGTTCAGCTGGTCGTTCCTCACGAAGGAGATCCCGATCCCGACACAGGCGGGACCGGGTATGGGGCCCGCGGTGTACGGCACGCTGCTCGTCACCGGCGCGGCGTCGGCGATGGCCGTGCCGCTCGGCGTGCTCGGCGGCGTCTACCTGAACGAGTATGGCGCCGAGGGATTCATCGCCCGCATCCTGCGCTTCTTCGCCGAGATCATGACGGGTGTGCCGTCGGTCGTGATGGGACTCTTCGTGTACACCGCGATCGTCCTGCACACGCAAAAGGCGGATGCCTTCGCCGGCGCGATCGCGCTCGGGTGCCTCATGCTGCCGATCGTGATCCGCACGACCGACGAGATGCTGCGCCTCGTTCCGGGCGAGTTGCGCGAGGGGAGCGTGGCGCTCGGCAGCCGGCAGGCGCGCACCATCGTGCGCGTCGTCCTGCCGGCCGCCGCACCGGGCATCGTCAGCGGTGCGCTCCTCGCGATCGCGCGCGCCGCGGGCGAGACCGCTCCGCTGCTCTTCGTCGTCGGCATCGTCTACAAGACCAACCACTCACTGTTCAACGGCCCGAACACGACGCTGTCGCTCCAGATCTTCCGCGGCACGAACTCGCCCTTCGCCGCATCGACCGACCGAGCATGGGCGGCCGCGCTCACGCTCGTCGGGATCGTGTTCATCTTCACGGTGATCGCCCGCGTCGTGACCGCCGTGTACTCGCGCCGAACCACCGCGTCATGACCTCGGAGGAAGCCGTGCCCGAGACCACCACCGTGATGCCCCGTCTCCAGGCCACCGCGCCGGCGCCGGCCGCGATCGACGACGATGTACGCGTGACCGTCTTCGACCTCGCGCAGCTGTCGGTGTCGTACGGCCCCGTGCTCGCCGTCGAGGAGGTCGACCTCGAGATCTCCGCGCAGGAGATCACGGCGTTCATCGGTCCGTCGGGCTGCGGGAAGACGACCGTGCTGCGCACGCTGAACCGCATGCACGACCTCACTCCCGGTGCGCGTGTGAGCGGCACGGTTCGCTACCACGGCG
The DNA here is from genome assembly GCA_036271555.1 of Acidimicrobiia bacterium. Classification (NCBI taxonomy): domain Bacteria; kingdom Bacillati; phylum Actinomycetota; class Acidimicrobiia; species Acidimicrobiia bacterium. Next base: position 77,258 of record DATBAK010000083.1, on the reverse strand, counting down.
AAGATCTGTACGGACCCAAGGTCGACGCGGCCGAGGTGCGGCGGCGGATCGGCATGGTCTTCCAGAAGCCGAACCCGTTCCCGAAGTCGGTGTACGACAACGTCGCGTACGGGCCGCGCATCAACGGGGTGAAGCGCGGCGAGCTCGACGACCTCGTCGAGTCGGCGCTCACGCGCGCCGCGCTCTGGGACGAGGTCAAGGACAAGGTGAAGAAGAGCGCGCTCGCGCTCTCCGGTGGTCAGCAGCAACGGCTCTGCATCGCGCGCGCGATCGCCGTGCAGCCGGACGTGATCCTCATGGACGAGCCCTGCTCCGCGCTCGACCCGATCGCGACGGCGCGCATCGAGGACCTCATGACGGAGCTCAAGCGCGAGTACACGATCGTGATCGTCACGCACAACATGCAGCAGGCCGCACGCGTCTCGGACCGCACCGGTTTCTTCACGGCGGAGGTCGTCGACGGTCACCGACGTGGCCGGCTCGTCGAGTACGACCGCACGGACGTGATCTTCACGAACCCCAGCGATCCCCGTACCGAGGGCTATATCACCGGCAGGTTCGGATGACGGCGAGGGTGGGGCGATGACCGCGCTCGCGGTCGTCTTCTTCGGCTGCGCGCTCGCGCTGCTCGTCGCGGTGCTCGTGGCCGCGCGCCGGTTGGACCGTCGTGTCGCGTCGCTCGCCGACGCGCGGGAAGCCGAGCCGGCGGTCGGGGAGGACGGCGCCGACGCGATGCTGGCCCAGCTGCGTCTCGACGCCGAGCAGCTGCGGGTCGACGGCGACCGGCTGACGGCCGCGCTCCAGGCGGTCACCGACGGGCTCATGGTCGTCGACGTCGAGGGGCGCGTGCTCGTGTCCAACTCGGCCGCGAGTCGCTTCACCGGCGCGCGGCATTCCGACGCGGTCGCGGAGCAGGCGATCAGCGAGCTGCTCGACCAGGCGCTCGCCGGTCAACCGGTCGAGCGCGAGCTCATCCTGTTCGGCCCGCCCCGGCAGACCTTGCAGCTGCGCGCGTTGCCGCTTCCCGAGCACGGCGCGGCGAGCGGTGCGGTCGCGTTCGTGCGCGACGTCACCGAGTCGCGCCGCACCGAGAACATGCGCCGCGATTTCGTCGCCAACGTGAGTCACGAGCTGCGGACACCGATCGGTGCGCTCGCGGTGCTGGCCGAGGCCATCGCGGGTGGGAGCGAGAGCGAGGTCACCGCGCAGCTCGCGGAGCGCATGGTGCGCGAGAGCGAACGGCTCGCGCGCATCGTCGAAGACCTGCTCGATCTCAGCCTGCTCGAGGCACAGGAGCGCTCGGGCCGCGAGCCCCTCCCCGTCGCTGCGCTCGTCACCGACGCGGTGGATCAGGTGCGCGGCGCGGCCGACACGAGCGGCATCTCGATCGACGCGACGCGCGTTCCGCCCGACCTGCGCATCGAGTGCGATCGGCGCCAGGTCGTGAGCGCGATCTTCAACCTGCTCGACAACGCGGTGAAGTACTCCGAGCCGGGCCAGCCGGTCGAGGTGACGGCCGTCCGGAAGGGTGACCGCGCCGCGATCGTCGTGCGCGATCACGGCATCGGCATCCCGTCGCGCGATCTCGAACGGATCTTCGAGCGCTTCTACCGCGTCGACCGCGCGCGCAGCCGCCAGACCGGCGGGACCGGGCTCGGGCTCGCGATCGTGCGCCACACTGCGCAGGCGCACGGCGGTGAGGTCACCGTCGAGTCGCACGAGGGCGAAGGCACCACGTTCACCCTGTTGCTGCCCGCGACCCCGCCGGCCGCCCGTGACCTGTCCGAGGCATCCTGATGGCCGACGATCCGCCGCTCGTACTCGTCGTCGACGACGAGCAGTCGTACCGCGACGCGCTGTCGGTCACGCTGCAGCGCGAGGGCTTCCTCGTCGTGACCGCGGCCGACGGCGCCGAGGCGATCGAGCGCTTCGACGCGACGAAGCCCGCGCTCGTGCTACTCGACGTCATGCTGCCGAAGATCTCGGGTATCGACGTCTGCCGCGAGATCCGCACGCGATCGCGCGTGCCGATCATCATGGTGACCGCGCGCAACGGCGAGATCGACGCGGTCGTGGGGCTCGAGGTCGGCGCCGACGACTACGTGTCGAAGCCGTTCCGTCTGCGCGAGCTCATCGCGCGTGTGCGCGCCGCGCTGCGGCGCGTGCCGACCGACGTCGACGTCGAGCAGGTCGACCGCCCCGACCAGCTCGAGATCGGCGACGTGCGTGTCGACACCGCGCGCCACGAGGTCTGGGTGCGCGGTGAGATCGCCGCGCTGCCGCTGAAGGAGTTCGAGCTGCTCGAGTTCCTGCTGACGAACGCGGGGCGCGTGCTCACGCGCGACGTGCTCATCGACCGGATCTGGGGCCCGAACTACTTCGGCGACACCAAGACGCTCGACGTGCACATCAAGCGGCTGCGGGCGAAGGTCGAGAGCGATCCCGCGCGTCCCACGCGCATCGTGACCGTGCGCGGCGTCGGCTACCGCTACGAGAAGCCCCGCGTCTGAGCGTCGGCGGCGCGAGGAAGGGCTTGCTAGCGTCCGCGATCTGGGATGGTCGGGGCCGATGTGGCGCCTGGTCCGTCGATCGGGAGGGCAGATGCGGCGCGTGCGTCGATGTGGGCTGGTGGTGCTCGCGGTCTTGATCGCGGCGCCGATCGTGAGCTCGACGAGCGCAACCGCGGCGCCTTCGCGCTCCCGCTCCTCTCTGGTATCGACCGATGCGTGGCCGCAGCTCCAGAGAGATGCGTCGCACAGCGCGTTCAACGCGACCGACACTGCGCTGACAGCTTCGAGCGTCGCCCAGGTTCATCAGATCGCCGCGATTCCGCTTCCTGCGGTCGGGTCGCAGCCCGCGGTGAGCGGCGGAAACGTGTATGTCGTCGGATCGTCGGTGACGTCGTACACGGCGGATGGCGCCGTTCGCTGGAGCCACAAGCTGTCCGTCGGTGGAGAGAACTACACGACACCCGCGGTCTCCGGCGATCACGTCGTCGTCGTGACTCAGCCGAAGCACTCCGGACCGAGCTCGGCGATTTCGTTGAACACGAAGTCGGGTGCGGTTCAGTGGAAGCACCTTCTCACCGGCTACTCCGAGGCCTCCCCGACGATCAGCGGCGGAGTCGCCTATGTCGCCGACTACGGAAGTCTCGAGACTCATGTCACGGCGTTCGCGCTCGCTTCGGGCACCCGCCTCTGGCGCGCGCCGGTCGCGGGAAGCGGTGGCGGTGGGTGGGGTGCGGTCGCGGTCGCGGGCGGTCGGGTGTTCGTGACGAACAACGGCGGCGGAGGCGGTCTCACGGCGCTGAACGCAAAGACCGGGCGACAAATCTGGACGAAGACCTTCGCGAACGGAGGGATCGCGGGAATCAGTGACATGGATGCTCCGGTCGCGACGAAGACGGTCGTGTACGCGATGAACGCCACCAACCAGGACGTCGAAGCATTCGATACGAAGACCGGCGATCGGCTCTGGGCCAGCGACGACCTTGGATCCGACGGCGGTTATCTGTCGCTCGACAGCGGGGCGGGGTTGCTGTTCGACAACGTGTTGAATCCAAACGACGGAGGACACGACATCACGACGGCGTTCGATACGACGACCGGCGTGACCGTGTGGTCAAAGGACTTGAACGCGGCCGGGGCGGCTGCGCTCGCGAACGGGATCATGTTCACGACGCAATACGTGAACGGCGCCTCCGCGATCACCTACTACGCAGAGGCGACTGGAGCGACGATCGCGCCTGCGAGCCCGACCTCGATCGACTCACCCTGTCTCGGTGCGCCGGCGATCGCGAACGGTCGCCTGTACGCGATCTCGGCGTGCCTCGATTACGAGCTGATCGTGCTCAGTCCCTGACCCGTCGGCGAGGATCGGCCGCACTAGCGGCGGCGGGACGGCAGGAGGTCGTCGGAGAACGGGGTGAGGTCGGCAACGGCGGTGGCGATCGCCGCGACCGGATCGGGAGCTGCGGTCGGTGTCTCGACCGCCCCCGTGACCGGACGTTCGGGTTGCCACGCCCGCCGCGGTGGCGCGGCATCGACCGGAGTCGCGACGTCGAAGGAGGCGATGCCCGCCGGCACGACGGGTGGAGCCGGGAGGTCGGGCGCGGGTGCAGCCATTGGCGCACTCGCGGCCGCGACCTCGACCGGCTCGACCGCGTGGTCCGCAAACGGGGACGGCGCGACCTCGGCGTGGTCGTCGAGGTAGGGCGCGATCGCGGCGTCGATGGCACTGTCGGAGGGCTTCGGCTCGCGGTCGTCGCCAGAGCCCATCAAGTCAGAGAACCGCATCGCCACCCACTCCTCGTTCGCTCTATCCGAGCTTTGCCAGTGCCGCCTCGTACGCCTCGCGATCGCGCGGCGTCCCGAGATTCGGCGATTCGAACGTGTCGACGACCGTGCCCGCCTTGTCGATCACGAAGGTCGCGCGGTTCGCGCAGCCGAGCGCCTCGTTGAAGACGCCGTACGCCTGTGCCACCGCACCGTGCGGCCAGAAGTCCGAGAGCACCGGGAACGTGAAGCCCTGGCGCTCGGCCCACTGCGCCTGCGCGTGGCGCGTGTCGCACGACAGCGCGATCACCTGCGCGGCGTTGGTGTCGAACGCGCCGATGTCGTCGCGCAGCGAGCACAGCTCGCCCTCGCACACGCCGGTGAACGTGAACGGATAGAAGACGAGCACGACGTTCTTCTCGCCGCGGAAGCTCGACAACGTGACGTCGTTTCCGGTCTGATCCTTGAGCGTGAAATCGGGGGCCTGATCGCCGACCTGCACGGGCATGCTGCTGCTGCTCCTCATGGGGACGTGCCGGGTCAGCCCGCGCCGACACGACCAAGCGTGCCGACCGGTCGGGCGGTGCCGGTCCGTGGACAGAAGAGCGCAGCTTATGACCGTTCCATCGGCACGAATCCCACCGGACCTTGACGATTCGGTGAGAACGCCGAGGTCAGCGGGACGCGGTCAGCGCCGTGACTGCGGCCCTCCAGGCGTCGAGGGTGCCGGCGTCGGCGCCGGGCACCTTGGCGGCGTCGTCGGCGCGCCGGAGCGCGACCAAGGCGTCGGCGTCGCGACCGCGAGCGAACGCCGCGGCGGCGCGCTCGTCGAGCGGACCGCCCTGCGCCGCGAGCGTCACCACGCTGCGCGCCGACAGCGCATCGCGATACGCCGTGTCGACGGAGACGAGATAGCGCTTCGCCTCCGCGTGACCGGCCACGAGCCGTGCGACCCGCGCGCCCAGCAGGGTGCGGACCGCGTCGGCGCCGATGCGAGCGTGCACGTCGGGCGCGTCGGGTACCAGCGCGGTGCCGATGTCGTGTACGAGCCCGGCAACCTGCAGCTCGACGTCGTCGGGCGCGGACGCACGCAACCCGGTCGCGCACTGGAGCGCGTGCGCGAGGAGGTCGACGTCCTCCTCGTCGGCGTGCGCGGTGCTGGCCGCGAGCACCGCGAACAGCTCGTCGACCGAAGTGATCATTCGCCCGGCGCGTTGGGCGGAGGAAGGTACGTGGCGCGGGTGACATCGGAGCCGTCGCCGTCGAGCATCCAGATGCAGCCCTTCGGGCAACGCGGGTCCGGGCCCAGGGCGACACCGTTCGTCGCGAGACTCGCGAGCACCGCGGGGATGACGTCGCCGTGGCTGCACATCACCGCGCCGGGCGTCAGATGCTTGCGGACGAGCGCGAGGACCGCGTCGGTGTCGCCGCCTTCCGCGAGCGATTCCTCGACCTCGATCGGCAGTCCGCGCGCACCGGCGAGCGGCACGACCGTCTCCATGCAGCGCACGTACCGGCTGCTGAGGATGCGATCGACGCGCGCGTCCCGCAACACGGTGACGAGATCGCGCGCTTGGGCGCTGCCGGCGCGGCTCAGCGGGCGCAACCAGTCCTCGTCGCGCCACTGACTCCGATCACCCGCCTTCGCGTGGCGCACGAGATAGATCGTCATGGGGCGACTCCGAGGCGCGAGACGAGGGGCTGGTCGTGCGGATACGTGAGCAGTGTGCTCGCGTCGGAGGCCGAGAGCCAACGCAACTCGTCGACCTCGGCGTTCGGCACGACCGGGCTTCCGCCGACGACGGTCATGAACCAGTAACGCACGCGCTTCGGTCGGCCCTTGCCATCGACATAGCGAACGGTCGGTCCGCGCGCGCCGAGCGCGCACTCGTATCCGGTTTCTTCGTACACCTCTCGACGCGCGGCCGCTTCGTCGCGCTCGCCGGGATCGAGTTTTCCTTTCGGGAGCGTCCAGTCGTCGTACTTCGGCCGGTGCACGAGCAAGACCTCGACGCGCCCGTCCGCCGCGCGCCGCGTGACGATCCCGCCTGCGGCTGCGACCGTTACATCCACGAGGTCAGGCGGCTTCGGTCGGTCCGGCGCCACGCCTCGGGCAGCTCCTCGAGCGCCGCCAGCGCGTCGATGCGCAGCAGGCCGGCGAGCATGCCCGCGGCGAACGTCTGCGCGGGGCCGGGGCGGTCGCCGTTGCGACGCGCGGCGTGCTCGCGCGCGAGCTCGTCGTGCAGCCAGGTTTGCGCGACCACGGCGTCCTGATGCGCGCCGAGCACGTCCTGCAGGTTCGTGAGCGCGGCGGCGAGCTCGTGCGGTGCGTCGGAGTCGAAGAAGTCGGCGACCGCTTCGACCGCGTACCGGGCGCGCTTGGCGCGGATCCGGAGCGCATGCAGGACCTCGTCGGGTGGGTTCGATCCGAGCCGCCCGTGGTCGCGCTCGAGCTTCTTCCACGGTCGGCGCGCCAGGCGCGCGAGCTCGGGCCGACCCGCCCTGAAGGCCTCGGGCTGCACGCGAGGCGCGATCGCGCCCTGCACCAATCGGTCGACGAGCTCGAGATATCGGGTGCTGCGCATGATCCCGACGACGCGCGCGTACGCGGCCTCGCGGTCACCGGCCGCGTGCTCGACGAGGTTGCACACCGCGCGCTCGGCGTCGCTCGGCAGCGCGCGCGACCGCGTTCGCAAGTGTCCGAGCAGCACTTCCGACTCGCGCACCGTGCCGAGCTCCGTGCCCAACCACTTCGCCTCTGCGCGCAACGACTCGACCCACTCGGGATCGAGCAGCGGTGCGAACGTGAGCAGATCCGACCGCAGCCGGCGCGTCGCGACGCGCGCCTGATGCACACCTTCGGGGTCGTCGCCGATGCGGGCGACGGGATCGGCGGCGAGGAGACGCTGCACCGCGCGGTCGAGCGCGTCGCGGACGGCCGAGACCGCGACGGCGCTTCCGCTCACGTGTCGTCGGCGGCGGCGCGCGAGTCCTTTGCCGACGACGCTCGTTCCGCCGCGCGCGCCTGCACGCGCGCGAGCGCGAGCTCTTGGAGCCGCCGTTGCAGGTCGATGCCGTGCTCGGTACGCACCGTGCGCCAGGTGCCGTCGGCGAGGAGCTCCCACGCGCCGACGTCGTCGGTCATGCCGACCTCGAGGATCTCGTCGAGCCGCGCCTGCAACTCGGGCCCGGTGACGGTGAGCAGCGCCTCGATGCGGCGATCGAGGTTTCGCGGCATCAGGTCGGCCGACCCGATGAGGTACTCCGCGGGGCCGTCGACGCCGCCGAAGCGGAAGATGCGCGAGTGCTCGAGGAAGCGCCCGACGATCGAGCGCACGCGAATGCGCTCCGACAGCCCCGGCACACCGGGCCGCAGGCAGCAGATGCCGCGGACGAGCAGATCGATCTGGGCACCGTGCTGCGCGGCGTCGTAGAGCGCGTCGATGAGCTCCGGGTCGACGAGCGCGTTCATCTTCATCGTGATACGACCGCCGGCGCGACCCTGCTCCTCGATGCGGCGCATCACCTCGGGGCGCAACGACGACGGCGCGACGATCAGCCGGCGCAGCGCGCGCGGTCGCCCGTAGCCGGTGAGGTAGTTGAAGAGCTCGGAGAGGTCGGCGCCGAGCGCGGGATCGGCGGAGAAGACGCCGAGGTCCTCGTACAACGTCGCCGTCTTCGGGTTGTAGTTGCCCGTACCGATGTGGCAGTAACGGCGGATGCCGTCGGCCTCCTGGCGCACGACGAGCAGCACCTTGCAGTGCGTCTTCAGCCCGACGAGCCCGTACACGACGTGCACGCCCGCCTGCTCGAGGCTGCGGGCCCGCTCGATGTTCGCCTGCTCGTCGAAGCGCGCCTTGAGCTCGACGAGCGTCACGACCTGCTTGCCCTGGCGCGCGGCTTTCGCGAGCGACGCGACGATGCCGGCTTCGTCGCCGCCCGCGCGATACAGCGTCTGCTTGATCGCGAGCACCTTCGGGTCGCGCGCGGCGGCCGCGACGAACGCCTCGACACTCGCCGCGAACGACTCGTACGGCAGGTGCACGAGCACGTCGCCGGCGCGGATGTCGGCGAAGATGTCGTCGCCCTCGAGCCCGGGTGGGACGACGCCGCGCCACGGCGGGTACTTCAGGTCGTCGCGCGGGAGGTCGAACAGGGCCCAGAGCCCGCCGAGGTCGAGCGGCGCGTCGAGGACGCTCACCGCGTCGGGACCGAGCTCGAGCTCGCGGCAGAGCAGGTCGAGCACTTCGACCGTCATCGACGTGTCGACCTCGAGCCGCACCGACCGGCCGAAGCGCGTGCGCTGTTGCAGCACGACCTCGATCGCGCTCAACAGATCTTCGGACTCGTCGGAGAGCTCGAAGTCGGCGTCGCGCGTCACGCGGAACACGGCGTGGCCGAGCACCTGCATGCCGGGGAACAGCGCGTCGAGGTGCGCCGCGATCACCTGCTCGAGCGGCACGAAGCGCTCGCCGTCGGGGAGCGCGATGAAGCGCGGCAGCAACGGCGGCACCTTCACGCGCGCGAAGAGATCTTCGCCGAACGCGGGATCGCGCACGCTGATCGCAAGGTTCAACGAGAGGTTCGAGATGTACGGGAACGGATGCGCGGGGTCGACTGCGAGCGGGGTGAGCACCGGGAAGATGCGGTCGTCGAACACCTTGCTCAGCTGCTGGCGATCGGACGAGTCGAGATCGTCCCAGCTCACGAAGCGGATGCCCGCGTGCTCGAGCGCGGGCGCGATCTCCTTCGTGAACAGCGCGGCCTGGCGGGTGACGAGCTCGTCGACGCTGTTCCGGATCGCCTTCAGCTGCGCGACCTGATCGAGCCCGTCCGGCGCGGTGATGCGCAGGCCGCTCTCGATCTGCTCCTTGAGCGCCGACACGCGCACCTGGAAGAACTCGTCGAGGTTCTGCGAGAAGATCGCCAGGAACTTCGTGCGCTCGAGCAGCGGCAGCGCGCGGTCCTCGGCGAGCGCGAGCACGCGTGCGTTGAAGTCGAGCCACGAAAGCTCGCGGTTCACATAGCGGGCATCGGGCTCGACGGGCTCTCCGACCACCGCGTCCGTCAGGCTCATCTCACGTCATCGTAGAAGAGGGGGCTCGATTTGCCACCTGGTCGGCCGCCCGGTTCCCGTGGGAGGCGGGACGGGCGGCCGCCGCAGGTGGTTGGCGCCGGGCCGTGACGACTCGTCGGCGCCGGGTGCGCCCGGTGGGTGGGACCGGGCTCCGGCTGAGGGGGGCCGGGCAGCTCTTTGCTGCACGAATCACGGTAAGTGAGTGACGTGGCCGTCACCTTGCGAACGCGTTGCCGACAGGTGGCGACGTCACCAACTCGTTCGGGTCGCCGTCGCGCCTGCGCCTCGTGAGCAATCCCCGACACCTGACCGCTACCGTGTGCCGGACGGACGTGCGTACGAAGATCGAGAGCTCCGCCTCGCCGTTCTCGAAGCTCGCGATCGCGTACGCGCTCGCGGTGAGTGGCGACCTGTTTGTCACGGTCGCGCTCGCAGACTCGATCTTCTTCAACGTCGCCGCGAGCGCGGCGCGCGGGAAGGTCATCCTCTACCTGGTGCTGACGATGGCGCCGTTCTCTGTCGTCGCGCCGATCCTCGGCCCACTCCTCGATCGCTCGCGTGGCGGCCGGCGCATGATGTTCGTGCTCGCGTGCGTCGGCCGCGCGGTGCTGTGCGTCTTCATGGCGAACAACATCAAAGGACTGGCGCTCTACCCGCTCGCGTTCGGCTCGCTGGTGCTGTCGAAGGGCCAGAACATCGCCAAGAGCTCGTTGGTGCCGACCGTCGTCACCGACGACGCCGAGCTCGTCCGCGCCAACTCGCGCCTCCAATTGATCTCCGTGCTCGCGGGCATCCTCAGCGGGTCGATCGCGGCCGCATTCTTGAAGACGGTCGGCGGCTCATGGGTGCTGCGCGTCGGCGCGCTCGTGTTCATCGCGGCGACGTTCGCCGCGTTCCGTATCCAGCGCGCGCCTCACGTCGCGGCGCCGGAGACGACGGAGCAGCGCAGCGAGCTGCAGGCGGCGACGATCGTCGTCGCGGGCACCGCGATGGGTCTGCTGCGCGGCGCGGTCGGATTCATGACGTTCTTCGTCGCGCTCTTGTTGAAGAAGCAGCACGAGGCCGCGTGGGTGTACGGGCTCGTGCTGTCGATGAGCGCGAGCGGCAACGGCATCGGCGTCATCCTTGCGCCGTTTCTCAGACGCAAGATCCGCGAGGAGTGGATCCTCAGCGGATCGTTGCTCATCCCCGGGGTACTGCTGGTGTTCGCGGCGCGCGGCGCGGGCCGTGTGTCGTTGTGCATCGCCGCGTTCTCGATCGCGTCGGGCGCCGCGTGCGGACGACTCGTGTTCGACAGCCTCGTCCAGCGCGACGCGCCGGACGCCGCGCGCGGCCGCGCGTTCGCGCGCTTCGAGACGCGGTTCCAGCTCGTGTGGGTGCTCGGTGGTCTGCTCGCGGTGTTGTTTCCCGGTCGCGAGCGCGGCGGGCTGTTCCTGCTTGCGCTCGTGTTGCTGTTCGCCGGCCTCTCGTACTTCGGTACCGCGCGGCGCGCGGTGTCGCTCGCGCGGAGTGGCCGGCTGCACGAGGCCTCGGAACCCGTCGACCTCCTCGCGGTGCCCGCGCGCGCGGTGCGCCGCCACCTCGGTGCGCGCGTCCGTGATCGGCGGGCGCGCGCGAGCCGCGCTCGCCGCGACGATCCGCCCGACGCCTTTCCGGCCGGCGGGTAGGCGGCCGCCGAAATTCGGACCGGCGCGACGGGCGGGCCCGGCAGACTGCCCCGATGGACCTCGAGCTCCGGCCCTTCGAGGAAAGCGAGCTCGATGCGGTCGTGCGCGTCGGCGCGATGGCGTTCAGTCAGCCGCCGCTCCCGCCGGACACGCCCCTCGGCTTCGCGAGCTCGGAGCTCGACCGATCGCGCGTCGCGGTCGCCGACGGTGAGATCGTCGCGTCGGGCCGCAACTACTCGTTCGAGCTGACGCTGCCGGGCGGGGTGATCGTGCCCGCCGCGGGCGTGAGCTGGATCTCGGTCGCGCCGACGTTCCGCCGCCGGGGCGCATTGCGCAAGATGATGGCTGCGCTCGACGCGGACGCGATCGAGCACGGTGAGGCGATCTCGATCCTCACCGCGTCGGAAGCCGGTATCTACGAGCGCTTCGGCTACGGCATCGCCACCTGGCGCATGAACTTCTCCGTCGCGCGCGCCCACGCCGCGCTCGCGACCGCACCGCTCGACCAGGGGCGGGTTCGGTACGTCGACCGCGACGACGCGCTGCAGCGCTTCCCGCTCGTGTACGCGCGCGCGTGCACGCAACGCGCGGGCATGGTGTCGCGTCCCGAGCCGTGGTGGGAGGAGTCGTTCGCGCAGTTCCTGCCGGCCGACAAGGCGAGCTTCTTCGTCGTGCACGAGGATCGCGACGGCGTCGACGACGGCTTCCTCGCGTACGAGGTGTCGGGTGACTTCGAGCACGGCACCCACCACACGACGCTCCACGTCGTCGACCTGATCACGACCACGCCGTCGGCGCGCGCCGCGCTGTGGGACTTCGCCTGCTCGGTCGACCTCATCGAGACGATCTCCGGCGCGCGGTTCCCGATCGACGAACCGCTGCGCTTCCTCCTCGCCGACTCCCGCAAGCTTCGGATCCACGCGTTGTTCGACCACCTCTGGTTGAAGATCCTCGACGTCGAGCGCGCGCTCGAAGCTCGCCGGTACACGACCTCCGACACGCTCGTGCTCGCAGTTCGCCACGACGACCGAACGACGCGCGTCGAGCTCGACGGTGGTCCCGAGGGCGCGACCTGCCGGGCGACGACGGCCGACGCGGATCTCGAGCTCGGGATCGCGACCCTCGGCTCGATCTATCTCGGCGGCACCCGCGCCGAGCTCCACGCGGCGGCGGGTCGCATCGTCGAGCACACGCCGGGCGCCGTCGCGCGCGTCGACGCGATGCTCGCGTCCTATCCCGCGCCCGCCAGCCCTACGTGGTTCTGAGCTCTCTCGCTCGCTCCGCTCGCGGCTTCGGCAGCGTGTGACGAGCGCGTCGTCGCGTCGCCCTACAGCTCGATGCGCGCGAGCCAGAGGCCGGGGGCGGTGATCTCGTTGGGAGTGGGCACCATGGCCTCCGACTCCCACAGCCGGTCGAGCGCTTCCTGACCACCGCGCTCGACGACACCCAGGCAGAACGCGTGGCCCTGCTCGTAGTGCTCGCGCCCGAGCTCGAGGCCGAGCATCCGATCGACGAACTCGGCGGCGCGACCGCGGTCGACGCGATGACGCCGCAGCGCCTCCTCGATCTGCCGCAGCGACGGCACGAGCGGCTCGCCGACCGCGTCGACGACGGTGTCGGCGTAGCCCTCGAGCACCGAGGAGAACCGCTGGAGCTCTTCGAGCACCGGTCGTTGCGCGGGCGTCTGCATCGCGTCGAGCAACGCACCGGGATCGGGGAGCTCGATGTCGGCGAACGCGCCGGGGTTCGTCGGATCGAACGTCGACGGGTCGAAGTTCGTGAGCGCTTCGAACTGCTGCTCGAGCGCTTCGGGGCGCAGCTCGTAGCCGCGGACGTACGCGCTCGAGAGTCGCACGAGCCGATCCCGGACCCACGGCACCGATCGCTGCGCGCCGTGCACGACCTCGCGGAGCGCGAGCGCGAAACGGAGGTCGGTGGTGTCGAGCGACCAGTCGTTTCCGAACGCGTCGACGTTCGATCCGACGAACGCGAGCGCGGGCTCGCCTTCGAGCGGCAGCGGCAGGTCGTACTGCCCGAGCGCGAACTGCGCGAGGAATCCCGAGAGCGAGCCTGCGAGCCAGCCGAGCAGCACCGGCGACAGCGCCGACATCATCCCCGAGAGCATGTCGGGACCGAGTCCGAACGGGTTGTTCGCGATCTCGGGATCGTCGGGTGAGATCTGCAGATCCTCGACGTCGGGACTGACCGCCTCCGCGAGCGCGACGAGCACCGGGCGCAGTCCGTCGAGCGTGCGGTGCGCCCAACCGGTGCGGTCGACGACATCGGCGGGCAGCGTGAGCGCGTGGCTCAACGCGGTCGCGCCGGCGACGTGCGTCTGCGCGGCGCGCACGAGGTCGAGGATCTGCGCGCGCTCGGACGCGTCGACGGGTGCTTCGATCATCGGTTGGTGCGTCTCGCGGTCGGTCGTGCTCGTCTCCGCGGCGACGCGCCGGGCCAGCTCCCAGTTCACGGGACCGGGCGTCTGGAGCATGCGCATGAGCTCGTTGAAGTCGAAACCGGGCCCGAACGGCCACCCCGCGGGGCCCATTTGTGGATCGTCGCTCACCCGATCAGTCTATGGACGTGCCCCCCGCCGCAATCGCCGTCACCGGCGTCGCCGGTCTGCTCGCGCAACGGCTGTTGCTGCAGATCGACGCGATGCACGACGTGACGCGTGTCGTCGGTCTCGACGTACGCGAGCCGGCGCGCCGGATCCGCGGCTTCGAGTTCCATCGCGTCGACATCGCGTCACACGACCTCGCGCCGCTGCTCGACGGCGTCGACACGGTCGTGCACCTCGCGGGCGTCGTCGAGAGCACGTCCGACCGTGCCCTGCTGCGGCACGTCGACCTCGACGGCACGCGGCGCGTGCTCGCGGCGGCGGGAACCGTCGGGGTGCGCCGCTTCGTGCAGACGTCGAGCGCCGCGGTGTACGGCGCGTGGCCGAACAATCCGGTGCCCATCACCGAGGCGGCGCCCCTGCGGCCGAACCCCGGCTTCCTGCCCGCGCTCCACGACGCGGAGAACGAGCGCCGCGTCGCGCGCTGGTGCGAGGAACATCCGGGAGCGCGCGCGACGACGCTGCGGCTCGCCCCGGTCGTCGGTCCCGGCGCGCACGGTGTCTTCGCCCGCGCCGCGCTCGGGCGCCCTCCCGTCTCGGTGCGCGGTGTCGACCGCCAGATCCAGGTCGTGCACGTCGACGATGTCGCGAGCGCGCTCGCGCTCGCGGTGCGCGGCGAGGTCGACGGCGCGTGCAACGTCGCGGCCGACGGCTGGCTCTCTGCCGACTCGGTGCGAGGCCTCGTCGGTGCGGGCGCGCCCGCGCTGCCCGACGACCTCGCGCGCCGCGTCCTGCGCGCGCTCTCGTCGAGCGGGCTGGGTGAGGCGTCACCCGAGCTGTTGCCGTATCTCCGTCACTCGTGGGTCGTCGCGAACGACCGCATGCGCGCCGCGGGCTGGCGACCGGAGCACACGAACGAGTCGGCGATCCTCACGTCACCGCGGCTCGCCGCGCCGGCCGTCACGCCGAAGCGCGTCGCGTTTGCAACCGCGGCACTCGTCGGCACCGTAGGTGCCGGTATCGGTGCCACGCGAGTCGCGCGGCGCGTGCACGTCAGGCGGACGCGGGCGTGAGGTGCCGGTCGCTCCACGCCTGCCACTCGGGCGTGTAGTAGCGCAACCGCACCTTCTTGTACTCCTTGATCGACCACAGCAGCGCGTACTCGGCGATGCCGGTGTCGTCGCGGATCGCCTCGATCGTCGCCTCGCAGTCGCGCGCGCTCTGGCCGTGGACCATCGTGAAGACGGTGTAGGGCCAGTCCTCGTAGGTCGGGCGGCGGTAGCAGTGGCTCACCGCCGCGAAGCTCGCCATCTGCGGACCGATCTCCTCGAGTCGCGCTTCGGGCACCGCCCACACGCCCATCGCGTTCGCCTTGAAACCGGCGGTGCGGTGGTTCATCACCGCCGCGAAGCGGCGCATGAGCTTGCGCGCCTTGAACCGCTCGAGCAGCGCGAGCATCGCGTCCTCGTCGATGCCGAGCGTCGCACCCATCACCGCGAACGGTCGCGGATCGTCGGGCAGATCCTGCTGCACGATCTCGATCGCGGCGCGCTCGAGGTCGCTGAGGTCGGGCGCGGGCATCTCGGCTCTGCGCTCGGGTCGTTCGTGCTCGAGCACCTCGGTGCGCGCGTCGGCCGCGGTCGCGCCGGTCATGTCGAGCTTCACGCCGATCTTGTAGAGCGTGAGCGTCGGGAGCTTGCGGGTGACGAGCGAGCCGGAGTCGTGGTGCAGCACTGCGAGGTGCTCGTCGATGTCGTCACCGGGCGGCACCGCGAGCGTGTACCAGAGGTTGTAGGCGTGGTTGCGCTTGTAGTTGTGGCTCACGCCCGGGTGCTCGCTGATCACCGCGGCCGCCTCGTCGACGCGGTCGGGATCGACCTTCGCGGCGACGAGTGCCGACTGGTAGCCGAGGGCGCGGGTGTCGAAGATCGCCGAGAGCTGCCGGAGCACACCGGCGGCCTTCGCGGCCCGAAGCCGGTCCATCACGTCGGCTTCCGAGATCCCGAGGCGCTCGCCCAATGCTGCGAACGGCGCGGCCACCAGCGGGAAGTCCCACTGGACCGCGTTCAGCAATTCCTTGTCGAGGTCTTCGAGCTCGGCCATCGGTCCCATGGTCGCGCGCTGAGGACGCCCCCGACGATTCAGGGGGTGCTGGTCGTCGTGGTCGCGGCAGCGACGGTGGTCGCCGGGACCGGCATGCGCGAGAGCTTGACCGAGAGCGAGAGATCGCTGCGATCGCGCGAGACGACGACTTCGAGGTGCTGGCCCGGCCAGTGACCGCGCGCGGCCGCCATCAGGTCGCCCATGTCGCCGATCGGCGCCGCGTCCACGGCGACGATCACGTCGCCGACCTTGATCCCCGCCCGTTGTGAGGGTCCGCCCTTCGCGAGCTGCGTGATCACGAGGTGACCACCGGCGACCCGGCCCGCGACACCGAGCCAGCCGTGGTCGACGTGGCCGTCGGCGCGCAGGCCGTCGGCGACCTTGCTCGCGAACCCGATCGGCACCGCGACCGCGGTCGGGTGCCCGGTCACGGGGGTCATGAGGATGCCGGCGACGTTGCCGCCGCCGTCGAGGAGCGCGCCGCCCGCGGCGAACGACTCCGCGATCGAGTCGATCTCGATGAGCCCGCTCATCGTGGTGCCGTCACCGGTGACCCGCCCGTCGAGCGACGACACGATGCCCGAGCTCACCCACGGCGAGCCCGCGGAGTCGGTGCCGACGGCGTAGACCGGGTCGCCGATCCGCAGCGGGTCGGCTGCGAGGTCGGCGGTGTCGAGGTCGCCCTTCGTCGAGAGCAGGGCCAGGTCGCTCGACGGGTCGGCGCCGATCACGTGGGCGGTGCGCGTGGCGCCGCTGGAGGTGACGATCGCGACGGAGCGCGAGCCGCCGAGCAGGCGGTAGCTGGTCAGGACCTGACCGCCGTGGCGGATGCAGACCCCGGATCCCGTGCGGCTGCCGTCCTTCGTGGTCACCCGGACCGCGACGATCGCCGGGGCGACGCGCGCCGTGACCGCGGCAACGGCATCGGTCGGGCGCGGCGAGTTCGCGGTCGCAGGGCCCGGCCCGCTCTGCTGGTCGAAGGCCCCGGCGGCGGCGAGGATCCCGACCGCGACGAGCGCGCCGACCGCGCCCGCGCCGACGCAGAGCAGGATCGAGCGCCGCAACGTCGAGCCGACCGAGGCGCCCGCGCCCGAGCGGGGTGGCGCTGGGTCCGCGGGTAGCTCGCTCGGGTGCCGCCACACGCGATCCATCGGGTGCGGTGGCGGGCCGGGCGGCGCGGAATCGGGATCGTCGTCGCCGACTCCGCCGTCGTCGAGGGGCGGCACGCTCACGGCGCCGCGGTGTCGGGACGACCCGGATTCACCGGCCGGAGTGTAACGACGGCTTGTTTCCCGGAGACCGCGGCTCGACGCGTGAGGTCGCTTTCATGTCGGGCTGGATGTTTCCGAGCCCTTCGTTCGTACAATGGCCTTCGTGCCCGTCCTGCCTCCGGTTGCCGACGCGCGCGAGTGGATCGGCCTCGACGAGGCGCCGATTCCGCTCGACGCGCTGGTTTCGTGGGCGACCACGCCCGGTTGTGGCGCGGTCGTCGCGTTCCTCGGCGTCGTGCGCGATCACGCCGAAGGCCGCAGCGACGTGGTCGCGCTGACCTACGAGGCGTACGAGGAGCCCGCGCGTCGGCGACTCGCCGAGCTCGTCGCGCAGCTTCGGCAGGAGTGGCCGGTGATCGACCGGGTGGCGATCGTGCACCGCCTGGGGCGGCTCGCGCTCAGCGACACCGCGGTCGCAGTCGTCGTGTCGAGCCCGCATCGCGCCGAGGCGTTCGCGGCCGCGCACGCCGCGATCGACCGCGTGAAGGCGAGCGTGCCGATCTGGAAGCAAGAGCACTGGTCCGCAGGCTCCGACTGGGGCACGGACGCGGAACCGATCCGCGCGCTCGCAGGGGACGTCGGATGCAGTTCCTGATCTTCGTGCTCGTCGCGAGCGCGGTGGGCATCACCGTCGTCGTCCTGCGCAACCGTCCGCGCACCGGGATGGACGCGAGCATCGACGAGTTCCAACGCGGGTTGCGCGCGGTCGCGCCGCGACCGGAGGACTCGGGACCCGAAGGTCCCGACGGTCGGGGAGCGCGCCGGTCTGGCTAGGGACCTCGCCATCGACCTCGGTACCGCCAACACGCTCGTGTACGCGCGCGGCCAGGGGATCATCCTCAACGAACCGACCGTCATCGCGCTGAACAGTCGCAGCCAGGAAGTGCTCGCGATGGGGCACGACGCGTGGCAGATGATCGGGCGCACGCCGGGCTACATCGTCGCGGTGCGGCCCCTGCGCGGCGGCGCGATCACCGACTTCGAGATCACGCAGCGCCTGATCCGTCTGCTGTTCCAGCGCGCCGGCGTCAACCGCTTGTACCGGGCGCGCGTGCTCATCTGCGTGCCGTCGGCGATCACGCACGTCGAGCAGCGCGCGGTGCTCGAGGCGGCGCGCCGCGCGGGTGCGGCGCAGACGTACCTGATCGAGCAGCCGATGGCGGCGGCGATCGGCGCGTCGCTGCCGATCCACGAGCCGCTCGGCAACATGGTCGTCGACGTCGGCGGCGGCACGACCGAGGTCGCCGTGATCTCGCTCGGCGGCGTCGTCGCGCTCGAAGCCGTGCGCGTCGGCTCGTTCGACATCGACTCCGCGATCCAGGCCTACGTGCGACGCGAGTACGGCATGGCGATCGGTGAGCGCACCGCGGAGGAGATCAAGCTCGCGATCGCGTCCGCGTATCCGGTCGAGGAGGAGTGGAAGGCCGAAGTGCGCGGTCGCGATCTCATGACCGGGTTGCCGAAGACGATCATGCTCGTGCCCGAAGAAGTGCGCGCCGCGATCGAGGAGCAGGTGCGCGCGATCTGCGATGCGGTCGTCGCGTGTCTCGCGCGCACGCCGCCCGAGCTCGCGCAGGACCTCATCGCGAACGGCGTGCACCTCGTCGGCGGCGGTGGGATGTTGAAGGGTCTCGACCGGCGCATCGCGCAGGAGACCGATCTGCCCGTGCACCTCGTCGACGCGCCGCTCGAGTGCGTGGTCCTCGGCGCCGGCCGTTGCCTCGAGAGCTTCGACAGCCTCAAGGAGATGTTCATGGCCCGGTCGGACGCGAGGACGTAAGACGCGCCGGCAGCCGTGAGCGGCTGAGCCCGCGAGCGGAGCGAGCAGGGCGGCCTCGTGTTGCTCCCATCTCGCGCCTCGGAGCGGCGAGCGCAGCGAGCGCGACCATCAGGACAGGTCCTCGGCGGCTTGACGGACCTGCCAGTCGGTGTCTTCGAGGGCGCGTGTGAGCGCGGCCTCGACTTCGGGACCGTCGAAGGCCGCGAGCGCGAGCACCGCGCGCCGGCGGATCGCGGGACGGTCGCGCGTCGCCGCGAGCACCGCGGGTAGGGCGCGGTCGTCGCCGATCGAGCCGAGTGCGGCGACCGCGGCCTCACGCACCAGCGGATCGTCGTGGCCAGTGGTGACGCGCGCGAGCGCGTCGACGACGTCGACGTCTGACGCGCGCGCGGCACCGAGCTCGCCGAGCGCGAACGCCGCCGCCTCCGCGACGAGCGGTGCGTGGTCGTCGAGCAACACGAGCACGACGGCCGTCAATGTTGCGCGCGTGGACGGTGTGGAGAGCAGTGGGGCAAGCTCAACCGCGCGCAATCGAACGGACGCGTCGTCGTCCCGCGCCGCGTGTTGCCACGCGACCCGCGCGCGCGGCTTCGGCGCGCGTCGAACGAGCGCCGCGAGCGCGGTCGCGCGCACGCGCGCGTCGGGGTCCGACTCGACAGCCTCGAGCAACGCGCGCGTACCGTTGGTGTCGAGGCGGGGTCCCAGTCCCTTCGACGCCGCTTCGGCCGCTCGTTCTCGCGCGTTGTCGTGTGACGCGTGCGTTTCAACACCGTCTTCCGGTGGAACGGCCATCGTGCCCCTGAAACCTACAGCCGCAGCCCGAGCTGTCGATGGAGGAGGATGATGATTCGCGACCGGGCCCTGCGCACGTTCTCGGTGATCGTCTTGGTTGCCGGGACCGCGTCGCTGGTCGGTGCGGCGGGTGCCGAGTGGGACGGCGCGCCCGCGTTTCACCACACTTCGCACGCGTCGTCGTTGACGACGGTCGGCGCGGATCGCGCGCAGATCGTCGCCGCCCACGCGTCGCTGAACGGCGACGACCCGTTGCCGGTCGCGCGTGCACAGCACACGCGCCGTGCGGCGCGCAAGCACGTCGTGCTCCCGAAGATGTTGCCGGCGCGCTATCTGCCCGTCGGCGCGCAGCTGCCGGTTCCGGCGGCCGTGCCGAACAACCCGTGGGCGCGGCGCGCGGTCGCGCAGATCGGCACGATCGGGATCCCCGCGCTCCGGCTCAGCTCGCCGATCTTCGAAGGGGTCGATCAGGCCGCCTTCGCGCACGGTCCCGGGCACTGGCCCGGCACCGCGATGCCGGGCGGTTGGGGCAACGCCGTGTTCGGCGGGCACCGCACGACGCAGACCCACCCGTTCCTCGACACCGACCGTCTGCACGCGGGCGACGAGATCGACTTCGCCATGCTCAACGGCTGGACCTACGTGTACAAGGTCGCCCGCGTCTTCGTGGTGGGCGACGACGCGCTCTGGATCAAGAACCAGGGTGCCGGTCGCACGGTGACGCTGTTCACCTGCAACCCGAAGGGCAGCGCGACCTCGCGGCTCGTCACCACCGGCGTGCTCGACCGCATCGTCGCGACGACCTGACCCCGCTGCGGATCAGGAGCCCGCGGGTGGAGTCCCGGAAACGTTGCTGCGCGTCGTGACGACCCGCACCGCTCCCTTGACGGCGGCCCGAACGACCCGGTGCCGCTCGAGCCAGGCGACGGCCCGCTGCACCGCGCGATGGGAGACGCGGCACCGCTCGGCGTCGAGCTGCGCCTGGACCTGATCGCGCGCCGCCCACGCAACCGTGGCTTCCTGCTGCGCGTCGGCGAGCTCGCCGGCCAAACGTCGGCGATCCGCGCTGATCAGCCCGGCCTCGTCCTGCTGACGGATCTGCTCGCCGCACTCGCGCAACCGCTCCTCGAGCGACGCCTGGTACTCGAACCGCAGCGCGAGCTCGCGGCGTTGGTAGCCGATCTCGACCTCGTGGACGTGCTCGCGCTCGAGGCGTTCGGCGAGCTCGGTCTGGAGAAGCGCGACGGCGTCGCGAAGCTCGGCTTCGCTCTGCGCGCCCGCGGGTTGCCAGATTCCCACATCGTCACGCGCTCCCACGCGGGGCCACGTTATCGGCTCGTCCCGTGGTCGGCGTGCCAGAGCCCCGGCGCGCGATCGCGTGTCAGGCGCGCGACGCGGCGAGCGCGAGTCGGCGGATCTGCTCCGCCTGCTGATCGTCGACGTCGGGACCGCTCACGACCGTGTCGGCCCACTGGAGCAGTGAGAGCTCGAGTCGCTCCAGCACGGCGAGCTCCCGCAGCAGCGTCGCCCGCCGCGGCGCGTCCGGCTCGGTCTCGATGCGCGATCCGAGCCGCAGGTGATAGAGCGTTGATGCTTCGTAGACACGATGCGCGTCGGGGACGTGCCGGTCGATGACGGCGCGGATCGCGTCACCGGCGTGCGGGTGGGTCACGACGACCGCATCGAACTCGACACCCGGCGTCGACACGTGCGCTTCCAGATCGTGGACGACGCGAACGTCCGAGCCACACCGCGGCGCGGCCGCCGGCACCGTCGCGCAGAAGGTGACGTGACGTGCGCGACCACGCGCCAACGCGGTCAACACGTCGCGCGTTCGCGGACGCGCCGGCCCCGCGCCGTCGTTCGGAAGGCGGTCGCCGATCACGAGGACGCGGAACGGCTCGCCCATCGCCTTCCACACCGCGCGCTCGACGTCGCCCTCCGCTTCGCGCGTGGCGAGCAGCGTCGACCACCGCTCGACGAACGCGGCGTGCGCCCGCCGCCAGAGCAGCTCGCGCAGCGTCGGCTCGCTGCTGCCCCAGCGCGCGTGCGACACGATCGAACGGGGTTGGTACCAGACCTCCCAGCCGGCCGCCGCGAGGCGGAGGCAGAAGTCGACGTCCTCGAAATAGGCGGGATAGAAGGCGTCGTCGAACCCGCCGAGGCGATCCCAGACGTCCTTGCGCACGAGCAACGAACCGCCCGAGCAGTAGTCGACCCGCCGCTCGAACCGCATGCCGTGCGCGTCGTGCTCGCCGCCCAGTGCGAAGGTGCTGCCGTTCGACCACAACACGGCGCCGGCCTCCTGCAGCGTGCCGTCCGGGTCGAGGAGCGTGCTCCCGACCGCGGCGCACCGGACGTGCAGTTGCTCGGTCTCGACCAGCAGGTCGAGCCAATGGTCGGAGACGACGCAGTCGTCGTTGAGCAGGACGATGTACGCGCCGCGTGCGCGCTCGGCGGCGAAGTTCACCGCACCGCCGAAGCCGAGATTGGCGCGGAACGTGAACGTGCGCGCGCCGACGCGGTGCGCTTCGATCGCCGTCGCGATCGCCGGCGGCGGGTCGTTGAGAACGACGATCACCTCGAACGCGACGTCGTTCGCGCTCGCGGCGATCGAATCGAGGCACGCCGGAAGCTGCGGCGCGTCGCGCAGGCCGACGACGATGACCGTCGCCCGCGGCGAGGGCTCGAGACGGGACTCCACCACAGGAGGCCCGACCGTATCGCGGCCCGAGCCCGCGGCCGTGGGATCGAGATGCGTGCGAGCGCGCGGTTGGTCGACTAGGAAGGCGGCGCCGACGACGTGGGAGATCGCGCGTGGACCCGTCCGACCCGCTCGTGAAGTTCAAGCTCGCACTGCTCGACGCGGTCGCGCCGATGTCGAGCGCGATCGTGTTCGGCGACACCTATCGCGTCGACGGTCTGTACACGGTCGCGACGCTCGAGCGGGGTTCGAAGCGCTCCCTGCTCGTCGACAGCCTCGAGACGCCCCGCTGGCAGGAGCACCGGCTGGCGAACCCGCAGCTCGACTTCGTGAAGGGCGACTTCGGCGACCCATTCCTCATGGGCTCGATCCGCGAGCAGTTCGACGTCGGTGTGGTGTTCGACATCCTGCTGCACCAACCGCCGCTGCTGCACACGCTGAACCTGATGCTGTCGAAGGTCGAGCGCGCGGTGTGCATCGCGCAGCCGTGTCTCGACGAAGGCGACCGCGAGAACCTGCTCGTCTATCTCCCGGGGTCGAACGACCACGACCTGTACCCGCTGAAGACCGACTCGGTCGAGTACCGCGTGTTCGACGTCAACGAGGTGAACCAGTCGCACTGGATCTGGGCGATGACGCCGTCGTTCATCCGGCGCGCGCTGCTCGGAGAAGGATTCGAGATCACCGACGAGCGCACGCTCGACCACCCCGACCTCACCGAGAGGTGGAGTTGGAAGGGCTTCGTCGCGGAGCGCGTGCGCGCGAATCCCGCGCACTGGAGCCATCAGCGCCCCACATCGGGGCTCTACACGACGCCCTGGTAAGGCGCGGCGCTACGCGGTGCGTCCGGCGAGCCGGCGCAGCGTGCCCCACACCCGACGCGCGGGTGCGACCGTGCGCATCGTGCGCGTGCGGTAGATCCGGTCGATCTCCTGCTGGAGCGCGACGGTCTGCCGCTCGAGGTCGGCGATCGATCCACTGCTCGCGAGCTGCGACTCGAGATCCGACGCGCGTTGCTCGGAGCGGCGCAGCGCGTCGGCGATCCACGGGTGCTCCGTCTCGGCTTCGAGCAGCCGCGCGAACAACGAGCTCGCCGCGGCTTCGTTCACGCGCAGCGCCTGGCGCAACGCCGCGTTCTCGCCGCGCAGCGCCGAGTTCTCGAGCAGACACTGCTCGATGTCGACGGGCGCGGTCGTGACGTCGGAGTCGGTGGTCGTCATCGACGCGTCCTTCAGGAGATCCGGGGCCACGGGAGCTCCGGATGGGCGTGACGGAAGTAATGCATGATCTCGCGAGTGTCGACGTTCGTCACCGACAGCATCGAGCCGTGCCGCACTCGATACCGGCCGACGAGCTCGGGCACGAACGTGCCCGTGATTCCCGCGGCCGCGCAGCCGAGCCAGAACTTGTAGTCCTCCCAGCCGTACGCGACGTCGGCCGGGCCGCTCGAATAACCGCCGACGCGCTCCCACGTCGCCCGCCGGATCAACGCCATCGCGTCGATGTACGGCGCGGCACACAACCGCTCGACGTCCCACGGGAGCGAGCTCACGAGCCGTGATTCGTCGCCGAACGCGGCGAGCACGCCGTAGGCGAAGCCGCATTCCGTGTCGTTCGCGCCACGAACCAATCGCGCGAGGCCGTGAGCGTTGAGCTCGTTGTCGGCGTCGAGCAGGAACACGAGATCGGCGCGCGCGTGTGCGAAGCCGGTGTTGCGCGCCGCCGCGAGGCCGCGGTTCTCGGTGTGGCGGAGCAGGCGCACGGCCATCGCCGGATGCTCGTCCATGAGCCTCTGCACGGCCGCGGCCGACTCGTCGGTCGAGCCGTCGTCGACGACGACGATCTCGGCGTGCACGCCGACCGAGCTCGCGGCCGAGCGGATCGCGTTGCCGACCCAACCCGCGTGGTTGTAGAGCGGCACGACGACGGTCACGTCGGGAGCCGGGCCGTGCGTTGCCGACGGCGTCGCGATCGTCGCGCCGACGCCCGCCGACTCCGGACGCGGCGCGTCGCGTGCGACGAGGTTGATCAGCTGCCGTTGCTGCAGCAGCGACCGCTTGAGCGCGAATCGCACGCGGTCCTGCTCGTCGAGCGGCGGCACCATCGGCACCGCGCTGCCCGACCGCGGTTGCAGGTGCCGGCGAACACGTTCCATCACGACGACGTGACCATGCGAGCGCGCGGTTGCCGGAACCGTGTCGGCCGTCGTGGGTTGCAACGAACGGAGGCGCGCGAGCGTCTGCTCGAGGCCGCGCGCGAACGACGTGTCGGCGCGCAGGAGCGAACGCGCGGCCTGCGCGATCGAACGCCGCTTGTCCTCGTCGCTCAGGAGACCGACGAGGTACGCCGACAGATCGGCGGTCGGCGCCTCGACGATGTGCAGACCGTGCCGCAATGGCTTCGTGTCCTCGCTCGGCTCGGTGAGGATCACCGCGCCGTTCGCGACCGCGGGGAGCGCGCGGTGCCACTCGAAGTAGCCGGTGCCGTCGCTGCGATGGATGTTGAGCATCACACGCGTGCGCGCAAGGAGATCGGACTTCTCGTCCCCGCTGACGAAGTGGGCGTCGCCGTTCGTCTCGACCGGCTTCGCGGCGTCGAACAGCAGCAGCCGGCACTCGAGCGTCGAGAGCACATCGGCCATGCCGGCGAGGATCGCCTCGCGCCGCGGCGTCGACGAGCCCATGAAGACGACGTCGATCGGTTTGTCGCCGTCGGAACCGAGGGACGATTCGTGGCCGGCGACGAGTCCGAGTCGCAGCTCGATCGCGTCGATGCCGTGCGCGCGCTGTGCCTCGGCGCCGACGGGGTTCATGTCGCACGCCACGCCCGCCATCGCGAGATACGGCAGTGCGCCGTCGAACCATTGACTTCCGGGTTGCTCCGTGTTGACGAGCGCGCAGCGCGCCAGGGTGCTGCGCAGCAACGCCGCGCCTGCGGACTCGAAGTGGAAGTACTCGTGCGGCGCGACGACGATGTCGAGCGCGTCGTGGCGTTGGCCGGGGAGCCCCAGGTTCTCGAGCTCGGCTTCGACGTCGAGCGCGCGCAGACCGTCGACGATCCAGGTCGCGATCTCGCGCATGTAGACGTTGCCGCGATGGTGCGCGAACACGCGCGCCCGCGTGATCATGACGACGGATTGGTCGGGTCCGGCTCCCGCGCGCCGTGCCCGAGCGCGGTGAGCTGGTCCTCGGCCGCGAGCAGGTGCACGGCTCGTTGCTCGGACTCCCGCGTCACGCGCAGGAGCTCGTCGCTCAACGCCTGTCCCTTTGCGGCGGCGATCTCGTACTGCCGGCTCATCTCCGCGGCGTAGGCGCGCGCGCCGACGAGCTCGATGTTCAAGTCGGCGACGTCGCGGTCGCGCTGCTCGAGCCGCGCGGCGGCCTGCGCGTCGGGCGCCATCGCGGCGTGCACGGCCGCGATGTATCCGTCGACGAGCTCGTCGGTGCCGTCGAGGAGCACACCCGGACGGACGTCCGGCGCGCCCCGTCGAAGTTCGCGGTTGCGGCACACCGCGATGAGATACAGCGGAGGCGAGACCGTCGTTCCGGCGTCGGGGAAGTAGTCGACGGTCGGCGGCGCGTCCGCGACGCGCGGATCGACGACGACGAGCTCCGATCCCGCGCGCGTGCGCTGGCCGAGCAAGGTCACGAACGCGAACCGCTTGTTCAGCTCGGTGCAGAACTCGTCCCGGTAGAACTCGTGCAGATGGAACTCGTTCTCGTAGTCGGCGGCGTCGGAGTACACCGCCTTGTCGGGCGTCGAGATGACGACGGTGCCGTCTTCCGAGAGGACGCGCGCGATCTCGTCGAGCGCGCGACCCGGTGCGTCGACGTGCTCGATGGCCTCGAAGCAGGTCACGACGTCGAACGAGCCATCGCCGAACGGCAGCTCGTACATGTCGGCCCGCGAGAACTCGAGGCCGTCGCCGCCGTAGCGCGCCCGGGCCGCGCTCACCGCGGCGTCGTCGATGTCGACTCCCGTCACCGACGCAGCCGTGCGCGCGAGGAGGGCGGCGCCGTAGCCCTCGCCCGAGGCGACGTCGAGGACCCGCCGGCCGCGCACCACGTCGGCACACGCGGCGTAGCGATGCACGTGCTCGTAGGCGATGATCGGGCCGCCGTCGCCCGGCACGAAGCGTTCGACGGAATACGAAGCCGCTTCGGGCTCGATCGTCACGGAACGCTCCTGCGAATCGGTCGTCGGTCGTGGTCCTCGGTCTCGCCCGCCCGTCGCGCGTGCGAACGATACCGACGCCGCAGGCTTCGATGCTGGAGCTTCGGGCCCGTTGATCGGCCGTTGTGTGCGGCCGCCGCGGCCGCGTTCGCCGCGAGACGTGCCAATCTGGTCGTCCCCTCGGCGGCCCGCGCCGGCGCGGACCGGCACAACGGAGACGGCTCGCAGCGTGAACGACGACGAATCAACGGGCGAGGTGCCGCCCGTCCCGCCGTCCCCGTATGCGCCGGCGGCCGAGCCGTACTCGCCGCCGCCGTCGCCGTACTCGGCGCCCCCCGAGTCTCCGCCGTGGCCGCTGCCGCCCCCGCACCGGCGCCGGAAGCTGCCGTGGATCCTCGGGACGATCGGCACGATCCTCGTGATCGCGAGCGTCGTGGCGTCGTTCGTCCGGCTGCCGTACTACACGATCGCGCCGGGTGACGCGCTCGACGTCAACGGCCTCGTGACCGTGCACGGCGCGCGCCGCTATCCGCCCAAGGGCTCGGTCATGTTGCTCTTCGTGCGCGAGCGCTCGGAGATCAATGCGTGGCGCTGGCTCCAGGCTTCGCTCGACTCCGACATCGACCTCGTGAAGTCGAAGCAGTTCGCCGGCCCGGGCGTCGATCCCGCGGAGGTCGATGCCGAAGCGGTCGCCGACATGGCGAACTCCCAGAATGCGGCCAAGTACGTGGCGCTCAGGCGGCTCGGCTATCGCGTCACGCCGGAGCCGCAGACGCGGGTGCTGGCCGTGATCGGCGGGCGGCCCGCGGCCGGCGTGCTCCAGGCCGGCGACATCATCACGAGCGTCGGCAAGAAGAAGGTCACGACGCCCGACTCGCTCGAGACGATCATGAAGTCGGTGCATCCCGGCGACGACCTCACCGTCGGGTACACGCGCTCGGGCGCGCACCACACCGCGACGTTGCGGGCCGGGACCGACAACAAGGGTCACGCGGTGATCGGTGTCTTCCTCGCGGAGCCGCTGAAGTTCCCGATCGACGTGAACATCGACACGCGCGACATCGGCGGCCCGTCGGCGGGCCTCGCGATGACCCTGTCGGTCCTCGACGAGCTCACGCCCGGCAACCTCACCGGCGGGAAGATGGTCGCGGTCACCGGCGAGATCGAGATCAACGGGAAGGTCGACGATGTCGGCGGCGTCGGGCAGAAGGCCGTCGCGGCGCGTCACCGGGGCGCCGCGTTGTTCATCGTGCCGTCCGACGAGGTGAAAGACGCCCGGTCACGCGCCGGTTCGATGCCGGTGGTCGGGGTGAAGACCCTGAACGACGCGCTCGCGGCCCTGCGCAAGGCGGGCGGCGATCCCTTGCCGGCGCCGCCGAAGGCCGGCATCTCTGCGTGACAGATGTCGCCTCGTTGGCGATACTGAGGCGGGTGATAGAGCAGGTGAGCGTTCAGCGACGCACTCGGTCGCCGCGCCGTGCCGCGACGAGCGAGCATTGCGACCGGGTACTCGCGGGCGGGCAACGGTGGATTGCACGCGAGCGAGCGACGGGCGGCCGCCGCGACGAAGGGACTCGAGCACCGTGAGTGAGAACGAACGCCGGCAACGCATCTCGAGCACCCCCCGGCTGACACCGGACGAAGTCGCGACGCGCGCGTTCCCGACGGCCTTCCGCGGTGTCTCGGAGAACGACGTCCGTTCGTTCCTCAAGCGCGTGTCGGAGGATCTCGTCGCGGGCCGCGAGCGCGAGCACGAGCTCACGGAGAAGATCGAGCAGCTCGAGGCGCGCCTGCGCACACCCCCGCCGCTCGACGAGGCACAGCTGCTCGAGGTGCTCGGCGAGGAGACGACGCGGTTGCTGCGCTCGGCGCGTGAGGCCGCGGCCGACATCCGCCAGAAGGCCGAGGAGCGCGCGACGCGCGTCGTGCACGACGCGAACGAAGTCGCGCGCCGCATCCGTCAGGATGCCGACGACGTGCTCGGCGTGAAGACGAACGAGGCCGAAGGTGTCGCGCAGGGTCTGCTCGAAGAGGCCGAGGTGCGCGCGACCGACCTGCTGCGCGTCGCCGACGAGCGATCGATCGAAGTGCGCGACTCGGCGGAGCGGTTCGCGCAGGAGCTGCGCGCGCGGGTCGAGCGCGAAGCGCGCTCCGAGCTCGAAGCGACGCGCGCCCGCGGGACGCGGCTCGTCGAAGAGGCGACCGCGCTGCGCGAGCGCATCATCGACGACCTCGCGCGCCGGCGCGAGTTGCTCACCGGTCAGCTCGAAGAGCTGCGCGCGGGACGCGACGGGCTGCTCGACGCGTATCGCGTCGTGAAGCGCACGTTCGTCGAGGCGACCGACGCGCTGGCTCGCGTCGAGGCGCACGCGAGCGCGGGGCGCACGGCGACCGGCCCCGACCCGACCGACCTCGCCGAGACGCTCGCGGGCGAAGCCGAGGAAGCGCGCGCCGCCGGTATCGGTGACGAAGCCGCCGCGGAGTCCGGCTCGGAGGCCGCGACCGACTCCGGACCCGACCTCGTGTCCGAGCCCGAGCCGGTCGCGGAGACCGAGGCGCCCGCGCCGGAGGCCGAAGCCGCGGCCCCGGAAGCCGAGGCCGATACGGAGCCCGAGGTCGACCCGGTCGCGCCGGCCGCCGAGACCGAGGCCCCGGAGCACGAGGCCCCGGAGCACGAGGCCCCGGCGCACGAGGCCCCGGCGCACGAGGCCGCGGACGCCGAGACCGAGGCGGTCGCCGAGCCCGAGCCCGTGCCCACGCTCCCCGACGTCGACGACGTCTTCGCCCGGCTCCGGGCCGGAGCGGCCGAGGCCGAGGCCAACGGCACCGCCGCCGCAGCCGCCGAGCCGCCTGCGAAGGCTGCGAAGCCGGAGGCGGCGACGCCGACGCCGACGCCGATCGATCAGGCCGCGCTGGTCCCCGCCGTGCCGCCGAGCGCCGAGGACGTCACCGCCGACCTTCCCGACTGGCTCGCGGCGCGCGATACCGCGCTCGCGCCGTTGCGACCCCGGCTCGTCCGTCAGCTCAAGCTCGCGGTCGGCAACGAGCAGAACGAGGTCCTCGACAAGATCCGCCGGCAGAAGGGTCGTCCCGCCGCGACGGCGGTGCTGCCCGAGGTCGACGCGCAGGTGAGCTCTTGGGCCGCGGTCATCACGAGCGCGGCGTCCGAGGCGTACCGTGCCGCGCGCAACGAGCACGGTGAGCAGCCCGGTCTCGCAGTTCCGGACGACCTCGCGACCGAGCTGGCGCGCACGATGATCGAGCCGCTCCGCGAACGCCTCGTCGCCGCGATCGACACCGCGCACGAGCCCGGTGAGACGTCGGCGCAGGTCGCCGAGCGGATCGGAGCGCGCTACCGCGAGTGGAAGAACCGCGCCGCGGAGGCATCGAGTGACGACGTGCTCGTCGCGGCTTATTCACGCGGCCACTACGACGCCGCGCCCGAGGGCACGCAGCTCACGTGGCGCACACCGCCGGCGGGGTGCTGCCCCGACTGTGCCGACAACGCGCTCGAGCCGACCGCGAAGGGTGAGGGCTTCCCGACCGGGCAGGTGCATCCGCCCGCGCACGCGGGCTGTCGCTGCGGTGTGACCGGCGCGGCCGAGGACACCGTCGACCTCGCGGCCGCCGAGGCCGACTCGAGCGTCTGATCGGCTTCTCGGTCGCCGACACGGTCGCGCGCGCGCGGCCGCATAGCATGCGCCGCAATGCGGGTACCCCCGGCTGAGGAAGGGCGTCGACGGCGCACGCTCGGTTTCCGCGTGTGGCTGATCGCCGCCGTCGTCCTGATCATCATCATCCTGGCGAGCCTGCGCGGGCTCGCGGGCTTTTACACGAACTACCTCTGGTTCCACGAGGTCGGGTTCTCCCCGACCTGGCGCGGTCTGATCGCCGCGAAGCTCGTGCCCTCGATCGTCTTCACGCTGTTCTTCTTCGTGCTGATGCTCGTGAACCTGATCATCGCCGACCGCCTCGCGCCACGAACGCGCGCGATGGGCCCGGAGGACGAGATCGTCGAGCGCTACCGCTCGTACGTCGCGCCGTACGCGGGGCGCATCCGCGTCGTCATCTCGGCCTTCTTCGCGCTGATCGTCGGCAGCGGCGTCTCGTCGCAGTGGTCGGAGTGGATCCTCTTCCGCAACCACGTGTCGTTCCACATGAAGGACCCGCAGTTCCACAAGGACATCGGGTTCTACGTCTTCCAGCTGCCGTTCCTGCGCTTCGTGTCGCAGTGGCTCTTCGTCACGTTCGTGCTCGTGCTGCTCGTCACCGCGGTGTTCCATTACGTGAACGGCGGCATCCGGTTGCAGACGCCGTTCCAGCGCGTCACCGCGCAGGTGAAGATGCACCTGTCGGTGATCCTCGCCCTCATGGCGTTCATCAAGACCGCGCAGTACTACCTCGCGCGCTACCAGCTCGTGTTCTCGGCGCGCGGCGCGGTCGACGGCGCGACCTACACCGACGTGAAGGCGCAGCTTCCGGCGCTGAACTTCCTGATGGTGATCTCGGTCGCCGCCGCGGTCTTGTTCATCGTGAACATCCGCCGGCGCGGCTGGGTGCTGCCCGTGATCGCGGTGGGGCTCTGGGGCTTCATCTCGATCGTCGTCGGCACCGCGTACCCCGCGTACATCCAACGCTTCGAGGTCAAGCCCAACGAGTTCACGAAGGAACAGACGTACATCAGCCGCAACATCGCGGCGACGCGATACGCGTTCGGGATCGATCACATCGTCACCCAGAAGTACGACTACCAGGAGAACCTCACTCCGAAGGTCGTCCAGGCGAGCGCGCAGACGCTCGACAACACGCGGCTCTGGGATCCCGACCAGCTCAGGCCGAACTTCCAGCAGAACCAGGAGTTCCGGCCCTACTTCACGTTCTCCGACCTCGACCTCGACCGCTACCCGATCGGCGATCAGGAGCTCGAGACCGAGATCTCCGTGCGCGAGCTCAACTCGTCGCAGGTGCCGAACTCGACGTGGCTGAACCAGCACCTCGTGTACACGCACGGTTACGGCGCCGCCGCGGTCGCGGGCAACGCGGTCGGCAGCGACGGGACGTCACCCGACTACCTGCTCTCCGACATCCCGCCGACCGGTGAGTCCGACGAGCTCCGGATCGACCAGCCGAGCGTCTACTACGGCGAAGGGCTGCACGGCTTCAGCATCGTCGACAGCAAGCAGCGCGAGAACCAGCCGACCGCGAGCCAGGACGACTCGACGGTTCGCTACGACGGCTCGGGTGGCGTCGTCGTCTCGAGCTTCCTGCGCAAGGCTGCGCTCGCGCTCAACTTCGGCAGCTGGGACCTCTTCATCTCGCACCAGGTCGACTCGCATTCGCGCGTGATGTTCCTGCGTGACGTGTCGGCGCGCGTGCAGAAGGCCGCGCCCTTCCTCAAGCTCGACGCCGATCCGTATCCGGTCGTGATCAACGGACGCGTGGAGTGGGTCGTCGACGGCTACACGACGACGAACCGCTTCCCGTACTCGCAGTCACTGCACCCCGACGGCGTGAGCGGCAAGAGCGGTCTCGACAGCACGTTCAACTACGTGCGCAACTCCGTGAAAGCGACCGTCGACGCGTACAACGGCACGATCACCTTCTACGTGATCGACAGCAAGGACCCGATCATCCGCGCCTACGAGAAGGCGTTCCCCGACATGTTCACGTCCGGTTCGAAGGTCCCGCAGGCATTGCGTGACCACTTCCGGTACCCCGAGGACATGTTCCGCGCGCAGACCGAGCAGTACCAGCGCTACCACCTCACGAGCGCGTCGGACTTCTACCGCGCCGGCAACCTCTGGTCGGTCGCTCCCGCGCCGAACGGCACCGACGACGGTTCGACGACGCCGGTGACCGCGGCGTCGAGCGGCAACAACGGCGGGCGCAGCACGCAGCTCGCGACGACCGGACCGCGCATCGATCCGCTCTACCTGATGATGCAGCTCCCCGGGAAGCTCGGCGAGGAGCAGAAACAGGAGTTCGTGCTCGAACGCAGCTACGTGCCGGCCGCGAACGCGAACGTGCTCACCGCGTTCATCATGGCCCGCTCCGACGGCAAGCACTACGGCCAGCTCGTGCTGTACGACACGCCCGACAACAAGGACATCCCGTCGCCGTCGAAGGCCGCGACGAACATCGAC
Source organism: Acidimicrobiia bacterium (assembly GCA_036271555.1). NCBI lineage: Bacteria > Bacillati > Actinomycetota > Acidimicrobiia > Acidimicrobiia bacterium. Next base: position 44,714 of record DATBAK010000083.1, on the reverse strand, counting down.
TCGAACCCGGACATCTCCAAACAGCTGACGCTGCTCGACCAGCGCGGCTCCTCGGTCGTGCGCGGCGACGTGCAGCTGATCCCGGTCGGCGACTCGATTCTCTACGTGCGTCCCGTCTACGTCTCGACGACCGAGGGCGCGACGTTCCCGCGCTTCCGGTACGTCGCGGTCGCGTACGGAGAGAAGGCCGTGCTCGCGACGTCGATGCCGGACGCGCTCAACCAGCTCTTCGGCAAGAACACCGCGCAGAACCCGGGTACCGGCAACGAGAACCCGCCGCCACCAGCCGCGACCGGGACGGTCGCGGAGCTCCTCGCGCAGGCGCAGACGAAGTTCAGCGCGGCGACCACCGCGCTGAAGGCCGGGCACCTCGACACGTACGCGAAGGACATCCAGGCCGCCGAGACGCTCGTGGACCAGGCGGTGGTCGCGCTCGACGCGGAGTCGTCGACCGCGACGACGACGCCGGGATCGACGTCGCCCACGACGTCGGCGGGCGGCACGACGTCCTCGACGACGACCACGACGACCCTGCCGCCGGCGTAGCGCCGCACCGCGCGCGCCCGTCTCCACGCCGTTTGGTGGGTGGAGGAGGGTTTGTTACTATCGCCGTAGTGGAAATTCCCGGGCCGCGACCTCTGCGACGCCCCCTCCGCCCGGGAACGAGGAGGACGAGCCGATGACGATCGACCTCGGTAAGTACAAGCTCGGCTGGCACGACAACACGTCGACCTACGTCAACACCCCCAAAAAGGGTGTCAACGAGGACGTCGTCCGCGAGATCTCGCACGCCAAGTCCGAACCCGAGTGGATGACGAAGTTCCGGCTCAACGCCCTGAAGCGGTTCGAGCGCAAGCCCATGCTCCCGTGGTTCTCGGCGAACATGCCCGACCTCGACTTCGACGACATCTACTACTACCTGAAGCCGACGACGGAGCAGGTCTCCGACTGGGACATGCTCCCGGAGGAGATGAAGACGACGTACGAGCGTCTCGGCATCCCCGAAGCCGAGCGCAAGTTCCTCGCCGGCGTCACCGCGCAGTACGAGAGCGAAGTCGTCTACCACAAGAACCGCGAGGACCTCGCGCAGATGGGCGTGCTGTTCAGCGACATGGACACCGCGCTGCGCGAGTACCCCGACATCGTGCGCGAGTACCTCGGCACGGTCATCCCGCCCGGCGACAACAAGTTCGCGGCGCTGAACAGCGCAGTGTGGTCGGGTGGCTCGTTCATCTACGTGCCGCCCGGCGTGCACGTCGACATGCCGCTGCAGGCGTACTTCCGCATCAACGCCGAGAACGCGGGCCAGTTCGAGCGCACGCTGATCATCGCCGACGAGGGTGCGTCGGTTCACTACGTCGAGGGCTGCTCCGCGCCGATCTGGTCGTCGGATTCGCTGCACTCCGCAGTCGTCGAGCTCATCGCGAAGCCCGGCGCGCGCATCCGGTACACGACGATCCAGAACTGGTCGCCCAACGTCTACAACCTCGTCACCAAGCGGGCGAAGGCGGAGACGGAAGCGACGGTCGAGTGGATCGACGGCAACCTCGGCTCGAAGCTCACGATGAAGTACCCCGCGGTCGTGCTCACGGGTCCGAAGGCGCACGGCGAGGTGCTGTCGGTCGCGTACGCGGGCGCGGGTCAGCACCAGGACGCGGGCGCCAAGATGACGCACGTCGCGCCCGAGACCACGTCGATCATCGACTCGAAGTCGATCTCGAAGGACGGCGGCCGCACCACGTACCGAGGCCTCGTCAAGGTCGAAGAGGGCGCGCACGGCGTGAAGAGCCACGTTCGCTGCGACGCGCTGATCCTCGACGACGAATCACGCTCCGACACGTATCCGTACATGGAGATCGACGAGCGCGACGCGCAGATCGGTCACGAGGCGACGGTGTCGAAGGTCGGCGACGACCAGGTCTTCTACCTGATGTCGCGCGGTCTCACCGAGCAGCAGGCGACCGCGATGATCGTCAACGGCTTCATCGAGCCGATCACCAAGACGCTGCCGATGGAGTACGCGGTCGAGCTGTCGCGGCTGATCGAGCTCAACATGGAAGGCGCGGTCGGCTGAGAGCCGGTCACCGCGCACGATGACCGCCGCGTTCAGTCCCGACGCCGCGCGCGCCCTCGGCGGGCCCGACTGGCTCGTCGAGCGACGCGTGCAGGCGGCCGAGCGCCTCGCCGACATCACGTGGCCGACACCGGCCGAGGAGATCTGGCGCTACAGCCGGGTCGACGAGTTCGACCTCGACCGCTACCGGCCGTTCACCTCCGACGAGATCGGACCCGTCGGCGCCGAGCGCGCGCCGGGTGGAGGACCGTGGGCGGCGGAGGTCGGCACGGTCTCGGGGATGGTCGTCGTGCGCGACGGCCGGGTCGTGCACCGCGAGCTCGACGCCGACGTCGAGGCGAAGGGCGTGCGCGTCTGCGAGCTCGCGACCTGCGGGATCGACGACGAGGTGCGCGCGCACCTCGGCTCCGCGACGTCGGAGTCCGAGGACGCGTTCACGGTGCTGCACGACGCGTTCCTCGCGGGCGCCGCGGTCGTCGTGGTGCCCCGCAACGTCGTCGTGCCGCACCCGATCGTCGTCTTGCACTGGTGCGAGGGCGACGGTCAGGCGAGCTTCCCGCACACGCTCGTGATCGCCGGTGAGAACAGCGAGGTCACGGTCCTCGAGCGCACCGGCTCGCCCGCGACGTCGCATCTCGTCGTCGGCGCGGTCGAGCTCCTGGTCGGCGACGCCGCGCGCGTCGGCTACCTCTCGGTGCAGCAGCACGGCGCGCGCACGTGGAGCATCGCGACGCAACGCGCACACCTCGGCGCCGACGCGACGCTCAGCTCCGCCGCGATCGCGCTCGGCGGCGACTACGCGCGCCTGCGCAGCGAGTCGGTGCTCGCGGGGAGCGGCGCCGAGAGCGACCTCCTCGCCGTCTACTTCGGCGACGGCAAGCAGATGCTCGACTTCCGCACCCTGCAGGAGCACACCGCGCCGAGCACGCGCAGCAACCTGCTGTTCAAGGGCGCGGTCGAGGACGAGGCGCGTTCGGTGTACTCGGGCTTCATCCGGATCGGCGAGGACGCGCGCAAGACCGAGGCGTACCAGACGAACCGCAACCTCGTGCTGACCGAAGGCGCGGGCGCGGAGTCGATCCCGAATCTCGAGATCCTCAACAACGACGTGAAGTGCTCGCACGCGTCCGCCGTCGGCTCGATCGACGCCGACCAGCGCTACTACCTCGAGAGCCGCGGCGTGCCGCCCGAGGAGGCCGAACGGCTCATCGTGCTCGGCTTCTTCGACGACGTGCTCGACCGCCTGCCGCTGCACGCGCTCACCGCGTCGCTACGCCGCGCGATCGTCGACAAGATCGAGCACCGGAGGGCGCGCGCGTGAGCCGGGCGCAGACCGAAGGCGCGGTCGGCCTCGGGACGACGCTGTGCCGTCCGCTTCGAGCGCCGAAGATCGGAGCCGCATCGTGAGCGACGTGATGCGCTTGCTCGGGGTGAACGACTTGAAGCCCGATTCCGCGACGCGCGTCGACGTCGCCGGGCTGCGCATCGCGGTCGTGCGCATCGGCGACGACTGGTACGCGATCGCCGACCGCTGCTCGCACGCCGACGAGTCGCTCTCGGAAGGCGACGTGTGGAGCGACGAGCGCGAGCTCGAGTGCCCGAAGCACGGCTCGACGTTCTCGTTGCTCGACGGTGAGCCGCAGACGCTGCCGGCGACGCGCGCGGTTCCGGTGTACGAGGTGCGCGTCGAGGGCGACGACGTGCTGCTCGTCGTGCCCGGCGAGGACGTCGCGTGAGCACCCTCGTCGTCTCGAACCTCCACGCGGGCATCGCGGGCCACGAGATCCTGCGCGGTGTCGACCTCGAGGTCGCCTCGGGCGAGGTGCACGCGCTCATGGGCCCGAACGGCTCCGGGAAGTCGACGCTCTCGCACACGCTCATGGGGCGCGCCGACTACGCGGTGACCGCCGGTTCCGTCACCATCGACGGCGACGAGCTGCTCGGCATGCCGACCTGGCAGCGCGCCGCGCACGGGTTGTTCGTCGCGATGCAGTATCCGGTCGAGGTGCCGGGCGTGCGGCTCGAGGACTTCATGGTCGCGGCGGTGCGCGGTCGGGGCGGCGACGCCTCGGACCTCGGCACGCGGCTCGCGAGCGAGGCCGAGCGACTCGGTGTACGCGACGAGTTCCTCACCCGCGGCATCAACGACGAGTTCTCGGGCGGGGAGAAGAAGCGGCTCGAGACGCTGCAGCTCGCGCTGCTCGAACCGAAGTTTGCGATCCTCGACGAGATCGACTCGGGCCTCGACGTCGACGCAATGCGCGATGTCGCGCGCGCCGTCGCCGACATGGCTGCGACGCGCGGGCTCGGCGTGCTCGCGATCACGCACTACCCGCGGCTGCTCACCGAGCTGCGACCGGATCGCGTCCACGTGCTCGTGCGCGGCCGCGTGATCGGCAGCGGCGGTCCCGAGCTCGCCGACCGGCTCGAGGCCGAGGGGTACGAGGAGGTGGCGAAGTCGTTCGGCGTCGACGACCTCGCCCCGGCCGTCACCGTTCCCGAAGATCCCTTCGCCGATCCGTTCTAGCTGCACTCGGCCGGCGAGCTGTTTCCGGCGCGCGAGTTCCCCTCAGGGAAATTGACGGGACCAGAAGGCGCACTCCGAGGAGTCGAGGGGTTTGGGCCGCGGTCGCCGTCGGCCTACTGAGCCAGTTGGCGGTCGTGAGGATGCGCGGGGCTCCTTCGGGGGGTCGGGCGTCGAAATCACCTCCTGGCACGCACACGGGCTCGAAGATGCGCGCGCTCGGTCCCTTTGCGGGAAGCGCGACGAATCGTGGGACGCCAAGCGGAGGTCGTCCGGATAGCGTCGCTTTCGCGAGCATTGAGTACCGCTCAGCGGTATCCACGGCTATCCAAACGCGCCGGAAGGTCGACACCATGACGAACGACGTTCGCAATGAAGTGACGGATCTACTCCAGCACCTGATCCGGAACGCGTGTGTGAACGACGGCACGGACGAGTCGGGGCAGGAGAGCCGCAGCGTCGACGTGCTCGCGCAGTACCTCGGCGACACCGGGCTCGACCTCGAACGGTACGAGCCGAAGCCGGGGCGCGAGAACCTCGTCGCGCGCATCGAGGGCAGCGACCCGAACGCGCCGACGCTGTTGCTGATGGGCCACACCGACGTCGTGCCGGTGACGCCCGAGAGCTGGCGGCGCGATCCGTTCGGTGGCGAGCTCGTCGACGGCGAGGTGTGGGGGCGCGGCGCGGTCGACATGCTCAACCTCACTGCGTCGATGGCGGTCGCGTTCAAAGGCCTGGCGAAGTCGGGGTTCAAGCCGAAGGGCACGCTGGTGTATCTCGCGGTCGCCGACGAGGAGAGCCTCGGCACGTGGGGTGCGGAGCACCTCGTCGAGCAACAGCGCGACGCGGTCGCGGCCGACTACGTGATCACCGAGTCGGGCGGATTCCAGATGCCCGCGCCGAGTGGGCCGAAGCTGCCGGTGCTCGTCGGCGAGAAGGGCTCGTACTGGTGCCGCATCACGGTGAAGGGCACGCCCGGCCACGCGTCGCAGCCGCTCCGCACCGACAATGCGCTCGTCACCGCGGCCGACGTCGTCCGCCGACTCGCCGACTACCGGCCGCCCGCGCAGATCCACAACATCTGGCGCGATTTCATCGGCGGCGTCGAGTTCCCGCCCGAGATCTCCGAGCCGCTGCTCGACGCGGATCGCATCGACGAGCTCTGCGAGATCCTGCCGCTCGGTCTCGCGCGCGAAGCGCACGCGTGCACGCACACCACCTTCGCGCCGACGATCATCCACGGCGGCACGAAGACGAACGTCATTCCGGACGAGGTCTCGATCGAGGTCGACATCCGCACGCTGCCCGGTCAGAAGGGCGCCGACGTGCACAAGATGATCGAGACCGCGCTCGGCGACCTCGTGTCGCGTGTCGACATCACACCGTTCGACGACAACGAGTCGACCGCATCACCGAGTGACACGCCGTTGTGGGAGACGCTGCAACGCGTGAGCGGCCGGTTGGTGCAGGACTCCGCGATCGTGCCGTTCCTCACGGTCGGCGCGACCGACGCGCGGTTCTTCCGTCGGGTCGGCTCGGTCGCGTACGGCTACGGCCTGTTCAGCAAACGGCTGTCGTTCGAGGACTACTCGACGATGTTCCATGGCAACGACGAGCGCGTCGACGTCGATTCGCTCGAGCTCTCGACACAGCTCTGGGACGCGACGGCGCGCGACCTCCTCGGGTGACGCCGGAAGCCGCGGCGCGCCGCGTGCTCGACGCGTTCGATTCGGGCACGACGATCGCCCCGCTCACCGACGACGACCCGGCGCTCGACGAGCCGGACGGGTACGCGATCGGCGCTGCGGCGCACGCGTTGCGGGTCGCGCGCGGCGAACACCCTGTCGGTCGCAAGATCGGCTTCACGAACCGCACGGTCTGGCCGCTGTTCGGGATCGACCGACCGGTGTGGAGCTGGGTCTACGACTCGACGACGCCCGACCTCGGTGCGGGTCCGTGGCAACTCGACCTCGCGCGCCTGATCCAGCCGCGCATCGAACCCGAGATCCAGCTGCACTTCGCGCGCACACCGCCGGCCGCTGCCGACGAGCTCGCCATCCTCGACTGTGTCGACTGGATCGCGCACGGCTTCGAGATCGTGCAGTGCCCGTATCCGGGTTGGCGTTTCCGACTCGCCGACTCGGTCGCCGCGTGCGTGCTGCACGGCAAGCTGGTCGTCGGTCCGCGGGTCGCCGTGAGCGACGCGGCCGAATGCGTCGCGCGGTTGCGCGACTTCACGATCGTGCTGTCGTGCGACGGCGAAGTCGCCGCGACCGGTGGCGGCGCCGATGTGCTCGACAGCCCGCTGCTCGCGTTCGCGCACCTCGCGGGTGTGCTCGTGGCGCAGGGCGAAGAGCCGGTTGCCGCCGGCGAGGTCGTCACGACCGGCACCCTCACGAACGCGATGCCGATCGCGCCGGGGCAGACCTGGACGACCGCGATCTCCGGGCTCGCGGTGCCCGACGCCGCGATCAGGTTCTCGTAGCGCTACTCGTCGTCTTCGGACTGGTCGCGAAGGAACTGCTCGAAGTCGGCCGCGAGGCTGTCACCCGTCGGGAGATCTTCCTCGCGCAGCGCGCCGAGCGCGTCGTCGGTTCCGTCGTCGTCGTCCTCGTCGGCTTCGTCGGTCGCGTCGTGACGGGTCTCGAGCTCCTGGACGTAGCGCCCGATGTCCTCGTCGCCCGCGGCGACCTCGTCGACCTGCCGCACCCACGCCGCGCCGGCGATCTCGAGCGACCGCAGCGGCAGGTTCACGTCGACGAGCTCGGCCAACCGTTCGAGCAGCGCGTGCGTCGCACGCGGGTTCGGCGGCGTTGCCACGTAGTGCGGGACCGACGCCCACAACGACGCCGACGGCATACCCGCGCGCCGGAAGGCGTCGGAGAGCACGCCGACGATCCCGGTCGGACCCTCGTAACGCGAGCGGGTGAGGTTCAGGCTCGCGACCGTCTCGGGATCGCTCGCGGTGCCCGTCACTTGGATCGCACGCGTGTGGGGCACGTCGGCGAGCAACGCACCGAGCGTGATCGCGAGCGAGGACCCCAGCTCGCGGGCGACGCCGACGACCTCGTCGCAGAACGCCGGCCAGCGCAGGTTCGGTTCGGGTCCGACGAGCAGCACGAGGTCGCGCCCGAAGCCCGAGACCGCTGCGGGTGACGCGAGGAACTTGATGCTCGGCCATGTCGTCGTGCGCACGACGCCGTCGGCGATCGTGACGACGGGCCGCGCGGCCTGGAAGTCGAGCCATTCCTGCGGGTCCAGTGTCGCGAGCTCGACCGCGCTCGCCGAGCGGCCGAGGAATCGCACCGCGTCCGACGCCGCGTTGCCGGCGTCGTTCCAACCTTCGAACGCGGCGACGAACACGGGCCGGTCGAGCTGCGGCTTGTTCGCCCAGTTGACCGTCATGCGTCCTTCCGGGTGACGCGGTTGCGGAGCGTGCCCACGCCCTCGACCGTGATCTCGACGACGTCGCCGTCGAGCAGCCAGCGTGGTGGCGTGCGCCCGGCGCCGACGCCCGCGGGCGTGCCCGTGAGGATCACGTCGCCGGCGAGGAGCGTCGTGCCCTGGCTGATCCACGCGACGAGCGTCGGGATCGAGAACACGAGGTCGCGCGTGTTCGCCGACTGCACGACGTCGCCGTTGAGGCGCGTCTCGATCGACAGGTTGCCGACGTCGACCTCGTCGATGCTCACGAGCACCGGACCGAGCGGGCAGAAGGTGTCGAACGACTTCGACCACGTGAACTGGCCGGTCGTGTACTGGTGGTCGCGCGACGAGACGTCGTGCGCGCACGTGACTCCCGCGACGTAGGAGAGCGCGTCGGTCTCGGAGACGTCGCGCGCCGTTCGTCCGATCACGACCGCGACCTCGCCCTCGTAGTCGGGTTGGGCGACGTGGCGCGGAATGACGATCGGGTCCTCGTGCGCGATGAGCGCGCCCGGCGACTTGGCGAAGAGGGTGGGCGCGGTCGGCACGTCGCGTCCGCTCTCGGCCGCATGGTCGCGGTAGTTGAGCCCGACCGCCCAGATCATGCGCGGCTTCGGGATCACCGGGTCGAGCTTCGCGTGCAGCAACGACACCGACTCCGGCGCGTCGGCCATGCGATCACGCGCCGCGTCGATGCCCCCGGCTTCGAGGAACTTGCACGGTCCCGACGGCAGACCCGTCAGCGCCGCGAGATCGATCGCGCCCGAGCCGGACGCGGCGAGCGCGTGCATCTTGCCTTCGATGGAGACGAGCCGCATCCGCGCATGATGTCACGCCTCAGCGTGACGGCTGCGCGGCGACCAGCGTGACGGGAACACCGCGCGGTTGCGGCCAGCCGGCGCCAGCGGTGACGAGCACTGCGGTGTAGTGGCCCGGTGGCAGCGGCGGTCCGGGAACGCACGACGCCGCGACCGGCGCGTCCTCGCAGCTGCCGGTGACCGTACGCATCGCGAACGGGAACCGCACGACGCCCTTCCATTCCTTGAGGTTCAAGATGCAGCCGTGCGAGATCGGCGCGGCCGTCTTCATCCCGGGCCTGCTGAGCTCGACCCGCCACGCCACCGGGCAGCCGTTCAGGAGCGGCTCGCGCCACCACTTGCCGGTCTCGCTGTCGATGACCAACGCGCCTTCGACCGCGGTGCCGGTGACGTACGTGTGGTCGCCGGGAAGGTCGATGCGCGCCGTGACCGGCCGCGTGGACACGCGACCAGTGATGTCCAGGGCGAGGTTTTCTGCGTCCGGGCGCGTGAGGTGGTTGGAGACCTCGACGGTCGTCGGGATCACTCCGGGTTCGAGGGTGGGGGCGCTGATCACGAGACCGCCGACGACGATCGCCGCTCGATGATTCACGAGCGTGAGGAGTTGCTCGCCTGCCGCGCGTGTGATCTTGACCTGCACGTCCCAGCCGGCCGGCGGGTTGTGCACGACCTGAGCGCTCACGACATCGCGCGCGGTGATCAGGGTCTTGCCCAGGACGTAGCAGTCCTGCCCGTCGACGGAGCTGATGCACAGCGCGCCGGGCTCCTGTGGATGCATCGGGCGGACGCCGAGCACGCGTGAGACGCGGAAGTCGCCGTGACCGGTGGACGCCGTCGCCGCGGGCGGGCTCGAGTGCGTCGACGAACCCGAACCGATCGCGATTGCAGGAACCGCGATCGCGACGACGATCAGCGCGGCGATGCCGGTGATCGCGAGCCGCCGTCGCGCGCGAATCCGTCGACCACGCGCCCGCACGCGCGTGATCAGCTCGGCGCGCGTCGGCGAAAGATCGACGGGTTGAACGCCTTCGATGTTCGGGTCGTCGTTCACGTCGACTCCTGTCCGGTGAGGAACCCGGGTCCGAGCGCGCGTCGCAGCGCGCCGAGCGCGCGGTGCGCGTGCTGCTTGACCGTGCCCGCCGACACACCGAGCGACTCGGCGACGTCGGCCTCGCTCAGATCGGCGAGGTAGCGCAGCACGACGACATCGCGCTGACGGCGCGGCAACCGCCGCAACGCCTCCGCGAGCGCGAGGCGCGTGACCGCGTCGGCCTGCGGATCGGTCACGTGACGCGCGTCGACGGGTGCCATACGTCGCGCGCGCCGCAGCGTGTCGAGCGCGACGTTCGCGGTCACGCGCATCACCCACGCGTCGCGGTAGTCGAGGTCGCGCACCTTCGGCCAGCGTGCGTACGCGCGAGCCAGAGCTTCCGCGGCGACGTCGTCCGCCGCGGCACCACCGCCGACCAGTCGCCGGGCGACGGCGCGCGCCGACGCGAGCAACCCGTCGAACGCCTCCTCGAACCCGTCGTCGGCCTCGCGCCGCGCACCCATCAACGGGTCAACGCACGAGTCCGCAGCGAGGTTGACGCGCTCCTACGCGATGGCGCCGCTGGCTCGCAGGCGTTCGATGTCGGCGGCCGAGAAGCCGAGGGCGCCGAGCACTTCGTCGGTGTGCTCGCCGACCTTCGGTGCGGGTCGGCGGACGGTCGTCGTCTCCATGTCGAACTGCACCGGACCCGACGCGACGCGCGCCTTCTCGTGCGCGGGGTGCGCGGGCATGTACCCGTTCTCGACGACCTGATGGTCCGCGATCACCTCGATCGGCGACGCGAGCGCGGAGAACACGGTGTCCTCGGCACTGAGCGCGGCGCGCAGGTCGGCGAGCGTCTGGCTGCCGATGCACTCGATGAACAACTGGCGCAGCGCGACCCGGTTCTCGGCGCGCGCCTCGGTCGTCGCGTACGAAGGATCGTCGATGACATGCGCGAGCCCGAGCGCGCGGCACGCGGGTGCCCAGTGCCGGTCGGCATCGAGCATGTTGAGGACGAGCCAGCGGCCGTCGGCCGTCGCGTACGGGCCGACGAGCGGACTCGACAGCACGGTCGCGCCGAACTTGTCGGGGTCGCGCTCGAGGATCGACGTCGGCACGAGGTCGACCGCGAGCGTCCACACCGCGGCGCCGAGCAGCGCGACGTCGACGAGCACGCCCTTGCCGGTGCGCTCGCGCTGGAACAGCGCGGTGCCGATGCCGCCCGCGAGGAACGCGCCCGACGGACCGTCGCCCATCGCGCCCCGCTGCATGATGAACGGCCCCTCGGGCGGCGTGAGCATGTGCCCGATCCCGCCGCGCGACCAGTACGACACGGAGTCGAAGCCGCCGAGGTCGGCGTCGGGTCCGCGCTGGCCCTGCCCGTGCCCACGCGCGTACACGAGGCGCGGATTCACGGCCCACACGTCCTCGGGTTGGAGGCGCAGCTTCGTGCGCGCCGACGGCAAGAAGTTCGTGATGAACACGTCGGCCCACTCGAGCAGCTTGTCGAGCGCGGCGCGCCCGTCGTCGGAGCGCAGGTCGATCGAGACGCCGCGCTTGTTGCGGTTGAACTGCTCGAACAAGAAGTTGAAGTCGCCGGTGTCGGCGACGAAGCCCGCGCCCATGATCCCGCGCAGCGGATCACCGGTCGCGCGCTCGACCTTCACGACATCGGCTCCCCAATCGGCGAGGATCGCCGCCGCCGACGGCACGAATCCGTGCTCCGCGACCTCGACGACCTTGATGCCGTCCATCACACCCATGTGCGTCCTCCTCGAAAGCCGCGGGCAGTATCACACGGCCGCGATGATGAGCCCCAGCGTCGCGGCGGCCACTCCTGCGACGACCGAGCCGATCGCGTACGCGCTCGCGAGCCGCGTCGACCGACGCGCCGCGACGTCGACGCTCTCGTACGCGTACGTGGAATACGTCGTGTACGCGCCGACGAAGCCGGTGCCGACGACCGCCTTCGGCGCGGTTGCGAGCCCGTGGTACAGCGCCAGCCCGGTGATGAAGCCGAGCGTGAACGAACCCGTCACGTTCACGACGAACGTGCCCCACGGAAAGCGCCGGCCCGTGCGCGCGCTGATCGCCAGCTCGACGAGATAGCGCGCGGGTGCACCGAGCGCGCCCGCGATCGCGACGCCGAGCAGCGTCACGACTCGCCTTCCTCGGGCGGCACGACGCGCGGTCCCAGCCCCGCGAGCCGTAGCCCCGCGACCACGACGATCACACCCGTCGCGATGCTCACGAGCGCGTACAGAATCGCGAGCGGCACGTGTCCGTCGCGCCCGAGAAGCATGGCCTCGACGCACATCGTCGAGAAGGTCGTGAATCCCCCGAGCACACCGATCGCGCCGAACGGGCGGATCCACCACGGCGGCACGCCGCGGCGCGCGAGCGTCTCGAGCAGCACTGCGAGCACGAGTGCACCGACGACGTTGATGCCGAAGGTCGACAACGGAAACGTGCCGGCCTTCACCGGTTCGGCACGCGCGACGCCGTAGCGTGCGGACGCGCCGAGTGCGCCGCCGATCGCGATGACCGCGACCTCGCGCGCGCGATCGCGCATCAGCCTCGCAGCGCGGCGATCGACGAGTGGTTCGCGCGCTCGAGCGCGGCATCGGCGAGCCGGGCGACCATCTCGCCCATGCTGTCGAAGCCCTCGCCGAGGGTCTTGCCCATGAGGTACCGAGCGTGGATGCCGGCGACGATGATCGCGAGCTTGAACGCCGCGAACGCCTCGTACCACTCGAGCGCGTCGAGCGGTGTGCCGGTCGCCGCCGCGTAGCGGTCGACGACGTCGGCGCGCGACAGGAAACCCTTCGAGGGGTCGATGCCCGCGCCGGTCGCGATCACCTGCGCATCGGCCTGACCCCAGTAGAGGAGGAACAGTCCGAGGTCGGCGAGCGGGTCGCCCAGCGTCGACATCTCCCAGTCGAGCACGGCGACCACGCGCCCCGGATCGTCGGCCGCGAGCATCGTGTTGTCGAGCCGGTAGTCGCCGTGCACGATCGTCGGCGGCGGTGACGTCGGGAGCGCGGCGCGCAGCCGGCGGGCGAGCTCCTCGATGGAAGGGATCTCGTTGACCTTCGAGCGTTCCCACTGCTCGCCCCACCGACGAACCTGGCGCGCGAGGAAGCCGTCGGGATGACCGAAGTCGCCGAGTCCGACGGCCGTGTAGTCGACGCCGTGGATCGCGGCGAGCACGTCGACGAGCGCCTCGGAACCGCGGCGGGCTTCGTCGTTCGTGAGCGTCGCCATGTCGTCGGGCGTCCGCAGGATCTGACCGTCGACGCGCGACATCACGTAGAAGGGCGCACCGTTCACGCTCGCGTCGTCGCAGAACGCGTAGGCCTCGGGGACCGGAACTGCGGTCCCCGCGAGCGCGCGGATGACCGTGTACTCGCGGGCCATGTCGTGCGCGGTCGGGAGCACGTGCCCGAGCGGCGGCCGCCGCAGCACCCACTCGTGCGCGCCGTCACCGATCGCGTACGTGAGGTTCGACCGTCCGCCGGAGATCAGCGACGCCTGCAGCGGTGCGCCGGTCGCGTCCGCGACTTCACGCGCGAACCAGGGCCGCAGGGCTTCGAGGTCGACCCCGTCGAGGGTCGTGTCGTGCTCGCTCACGAGAGCGGCACGGTAGCGAGTTCTGAGCGCCTACGCGATCCTGGAGATGCGCGGCTCGACGGGCGTGCCGTTGCCGCGGGGGTAGCGCGCCACGCGACCGACGGGCATGTCGACCCGATAACCGGCTGCGGCCCGCTCTTCCTCGGACTCGCCGCCCCAGAAGCCGTACTCGCGGTGCTCGCGCGCCCAGTCGCGGCACTCGAGCAGCACGGGGCACTCACGACAGATGGCGCGGGCGTCGGCCTCGCGCACGACCCGGGCTTCGGGTCGCTCGCCGGCTGGGGCGAAGAAGAGCTCGGTCCGACCGCTGCAGGCCGAGTCGGCGGTCCACTCGAGGACCCCCGTGAACACGATGCTCGAGACGGTGTCAGTGGGCATGTGCAGAATCCTTCCGCCCGTGCGAGCCGGGGCGATGGGGCGGTACCGAACCGGAGATCGGAGAGCCGGCCGGGGGGAGGCCGGCTCTCCGAGTCATCCAGTACCCGAGAGTCAACCGGCGATCGTGCAATCTGTCAAACGGCTGAAAACGATGCTATACATCGCTTGTGGAGATTTTCACATGCGACGGGCCCACACGCCCGTCCTGACGCCCGGAGCGACCGATGGAGCTGCGCCATCTCGAGACCCTGCAGGCCGTGGCCGACGCCGGATCGTTCACGGGCGCGGCCGATCAGCTGCACACGGTCCAGTCGAACGTGTCCGAGCAGATCCGCCAGCTCGAGGACGAGCTCGGCGTGAGCCTCTTCAGCCGGGGCCGCCGGGGCGCGGTGCCCACCGAGTTCGGCACGATCGTGCTCGAGCGCGCCCGCCACGTGCGCCGCGAACTCGACGACCTGCGCGCCGACCTCTCGATGCTCCAGGGCCTGCAGACCGGCCACGCCACGTTCGGCGCGGTCGGCACGATCAGCCGGTGGCTCGTGCCCGCGCTCGTCGCCGACCTCCGCATGCAGGCGCCCGCGCTCTCGCTGCGCGTGACGGAAGGCGCGTCGGAGCGGCTCGCGGGTGAGGTGGCCGAACGAGAGCTGTCGCAGGCCGTCGTCACCGAACCGGTGAGCGACTCGCGGCTCGTCGTCGAGCACCTGCTCGACGAGGACCTCGTCGGGCTCGTACCGAACTCGGTCGATCTCGGTGCCAAGGAGCCGGTGCCGCTCGCGGTGCTCGCCGCGCACACGATGATCCTGCCACCGCTCGGTAACCCGCTGCGCTCCGAGGTCGAGGGCGCGGCGCACGATCAGGGCCTGACGTTGTCGGTCCCGATCGAGATCGAGGGCGTGCGGCTCATCGGCGACCTCGTCGCCGCGGGCGCGGGCGTGTCGATCATCCCCGAGACCGCGGTGCCGCCGGGGGATCCCGGCATGCGCTCGGTCGCGATCGCCGACATGCCGCCGCGCCGGCTCGCGCTCGTGACCGCGCGCGGCGTGCGACTCTCGCTCGCCGACGCCGCGGTGCGCGACGCGGTCGTCCGCCTCGTGCGATCGCAGCGCCGAGGCGCTACGACGAAGGTGTGAACCAGGTGCCGAGCACGTTGGTCGGCGCGCCGAGCCCCTCGACCTCGAGGCGGTCGACGCCGGGCGCGCGATCGGCGCGGGTCTCGACGCGGATGCGTCCACCACCCGGCCACGCGAGCTCGGTCGCGCCGTCGTCCTTCGCGACGACCTCGCCGCCGAGCAGGTCGCGGTAGAGCGGCAGCACGACCGCAGGGTCGGGCGCGCCGAGCACGACGCGCCGCAGGTACGTGGTGCCCTCGGTCGGCGGCTCGGGGTCGACCCACCAGATGGGCTCGCCCGACGGCCCGTGCTGCGCGACGTAGGCGAGCCACGAGGCCCGGTCCGCGGCGTCGCTCGCCTGCGCGAGCTGCACGACGGTGCCGTGCGCTTCACGGGGGTGCAGGAACGCTTCGTGCCAGCGGGGGTCGGAGCGGTCGATCCCGACCGGCGTGAAGCCCGCGGCGCGCGCCGCGTCGAGCGCGTCGTCGAAGTCGGGCACCTTGAACGTGAGGTGGTGCGGTCCGGCGCCGGTGTGCGCGACGAAGCGCGCGAGGAAGTCGTTGCGCTCGGTCTCCCACGGTTCGAGCAGCTCGACCTTCATGCCGCCGTCGCGATCGCCGACGAGCACCTGCATCGGACGGAAGCCGATCGCCTGGCCGCCCGACAGCACCGTGCCGCCGAGGGTGCCGGTGAGGAACCGCAGACCGGGCGCGGTGTCGGCCGCCGCGATCGCGATGTGATCGAGATCGATCTGCGCCTCGTTGCTCATGCGGCTCCGACCTGGCTTGCTCGAACCGGACCGTGAGGGTCGATCGCGCGACCCTCCGCTCGCTCGGTCTGCGCCTCGCTGCTCATGCGGGTGCCCGTTCTCGCCGACCCGGACCGTGAGGGTCGATCGCAGGACCCTCCGCTCGCTCGGTCTGCGCCTCGTTGCTCATGCGGCTCCGACCTCGCTTGCTCGAACCGGACCGTGAGGGTCGATCGCAGGACCCTCCGCTCGCTCGGTCTGCGCCTCGTTGCTCATGCGGCTCCGACCTCGCTCGCTCGAACCGGACGGTGAGGGTCGATCGCAGGACCCTCCGCTCGCTTGGTCTGCGCCTCGCTGCTCATGCGGGCGCCCGTTCTCGCCGACCCGCGCGCGTCGTGAGCTGCGCGACGACGTAGCCGATGCCGAGGATCGTGAAGCCGCCGACTGCGTCGAGGAAGTAGTGGTTCGCGGTGAGCACGATCACCGAGACCGTCGCAACCGGATACAGCGCGGCGGCGGCGCGCGCGATCGGCTTCTTCGCGTGCGAGATCATCACGCACGCGCACCACAGCGCCCAGCAGCAGTGCACGCTCGGCATCGCCGCGAACTGGTTCGAGATCTTGCTCACCGCGCCGGAGTCGAACGACCAGAACGTGGGGTAGCGGTCGAGCGTGTCGACGAAGTGGTAGTGCGACAGCCCGAACTGCCCGAGCAGGCGCGGCGGCATGAGCGGGTACGAGATGAAGCCGACGAGCGCGAGGGCCGTCGACACACCGAGCGTGTTGCGCCAACGCGGGTAGTCGTCCGACCACTTGCGGAACAGCACGATGGCGACACCGATGGTGACGACGAAGTGCAACGATCCGTAGTAGTAGTTGCACGCGATCACGAGCCACTTCGCGTGTAGCGCCCAGTGCTCGAGCCGCGCCTCGTGGAAGATCGAGAGGTGCTGCTCCCAGTCGATGATCGTGCGCGCGTTGTGGAGCGCCTCCGATGGGTCGCTCTTGTTCGCGTTCCGGATCGCGGAATACACGAAGTAGAACGCGAGGATCATCAGGACTTCGACCCACCAGTAGATCACCGCGCCGTCGCTCAGCCGGCGGCCGCCGCGCTTCGGTCGCGCGATCGCGTCGGTATCGGTGCTGGTGCTCATGAGGCGCGTCCCGCGACGACGGGCGGGCGGCGCTTGCCGACCGCGAACGCGGGCGCGCCGATCATGCTCACGATGAGGACGCCCGCGTACCAGAGCAGTCCGACCGCGATCGCCTGCGCGTTGCGAACGCCGAACGGGTGCAGGAACAGCACGAGCATTCCCTCGCGTACCCCGAGCCCGCCGATCGAGATCGGCACCGCTTGCGCCATCGCGACCGCGGGCACGAACGCGATCACCGCGCCGGTCGGCACCGGCAGCTCGAGCGTCCGCACGATGCAGACGATCGCGACGATCACGGAGATCTGGTAGGCGAACGACGTGCCGATGACACCGAGCGCCTGGCGCGGATAGCGGCGCAAGCGATCGACGCCGACGTGTACCGCGCCGATGAAGCGGGTCCAGCTCTGGTTCTCCGCGAAGCGGCCCGCGAGCCGGCGGTGCGCGGCGGCCGCGAGGATGAGACCGAGCGCGCCGAGCGTCACCGCGGCGATGACGAGCGCGAGCGGCGCGTGGCGCGTGTGGAAGAGCGACGGGTGCACGACGAACCCGACGAGCACGAGCGCGGGCAGCGCGATGAAGCCCGTGAGCCGCTCGATCGCGACCGATGCGAACGCGGTCTCGGTCGAGTCGATCGTGGCGCCGACGCGGCTGATGCGCACGACATCGCCGCCGATCGTCGAGGGCAGCACGTTGCCGACGAACTGACCCGCGAGCGTGTACGCGGTCAGGCGCACGATGCCCACGTGACGGCCGAACGCGTTCAGCACCTGCTGCCAGCGCCACGCCTGCAGCACGATCCCCGAGAAGATCAGCAGCAGCGCCACGGTGAGCAGCAGCACCGTGCGCCCGTGGTCGTGATGGGGGAGCACGTCGCCGAAGTGCGGCGTCTTCAGCACGAGGATCGTGAGCACGATCGCGCTCACGAGGATGCGCACGACCACCTTCCACCGGCCCGACGGCGCCGCGACACCCTCGGGAGCGATCGGGTCGGGCGGGGCGGTCGGCGGCATGGCGAGTCCAGACTACGGGCGCCGGGGTGGCGGTCTGCGGGTTCCACGGGCGACGATGATGAGGTCGATTCGGGAGGTGGCGAACCTTGAAGATCACGACCGATGACGGCGTCGAGCTCGCGGTGGAAGTCGCGGGCTCGGGCCCCGGGCTGCTGCTCGTGCACGGCCACGGCGGCGCGAAGGAGGACTTCGCCGATCACGTCGAGCGGCTCGCGCGCCGTCACACGGTCGTCGTCTTCGACCACCGCGGTCACGGTGCGAGCGGCCACCCGCCGTCCGCCGAGTCGTACTCGCTCGCGCGCCTGCGCGCCGACACGTGGGCGGTCGCCGACGCGGTCGGTCTCGATCGCTTCCGCGTGCTCGGCCACTCCATGGGCGGCATGGTCGTGCGCCGCATGCCGCTCGAGCATCCCGAGCGCGTCGAGGCGCTCGTGCTGATGGACACGAGCGCGGCCCGGATTCCGGTGCTCGTGCCCGAGCTCGTCGAGGCCGCCGCCGAGATCGGTTTCACGCAGGGCAAGGACGTGTTGCACGAGATGCTCGTGGCCGCGGGCACGCTCGACACACCTGCGTACAAGCGCATGCTCGCCGACCGCCCCGGCTACGCCGAGTTCGACGCGCGGAAGTGGGCCGACACCTCGATCGTGGCGTGGGGGACGCTGGCGGTCGAGATCGCGAACCAGGACGACGACCTGTCGCGGTTGCGCGGTGTGAGCTGTCCGACCCTCGTGATCGTCGGCGCGCAGGACGACGCGTTCCTCGACGCGTCGCGCTCGATGGCCGCGACGATCCCGGGTGCGCAGCTCGCGATGCTGCCGAACGCCGGACACTCCCCGCAGTTCGAGGCACCGGACGCGTGGGCCGCCGCGCTCGACGGTTTCCTGGCCGGGTTGCCGGCTCCGGTCGCCTGAGCGGGTGACCGCGTGACGAGCGGACGTCGCGTCGAAGGTCACGGCGGTCGGCTCGCGGCCGAGGTGCTGCGCGAGCACGGCGTCGACGTCGTGTTCACGCTGTCGGGTGGGCATCTCTTCGTGCTCTACGACGGGTGCGTGCAGGTCGGGATCGATCTCGTCGACACCCGTCACGAGCAGACCGCGGCCTTCGCAGCCGAGGGCTTCGCGAAGGTCACCGGGCGTCCGGGTTGTGCGGCGCTGACCGCCGGACCGGGCGTCACGAACGGCGTGAGCGCGATCGCGTCGGCGCGGCTCGCGGGTTCGCCGCTCGTCGTGCTCGGCGGCCGCGCGCCGCAGGGTCGCTGGGGCCGCGGCTCGCTCCAGGAGCTCGACCACGTGCCGATCGTCGCGTCGGTCACGAAGTCGGCCGTCACCGCGACACCGGGCGCGGGCATCGTCGCCGCGGTCGACGGCGCGCTGCGCGCCGCGCGAACGCCGCACCGCGGCCCGACATTCGTCGACATGCCGCTCGACGCGTTCGGTCCCGCGGCGGTCGACGTCCCGCCGTTCGACGCGGCGTCGGCGCGCGGCGCGGATCCGGAGCCCGACGCGATCGCGCGCGTCGCTGCGATGGTCGCCGCGGCGAAGCGTCCGGTGCTCGTCGTCGGCGGAGACGTGTACTGGGCGGGCGCGGGCGAGGAGTTGCGCGCCTTCGTCGAGCGGGCCGAGGTACCCGTCTTCGCGAACGGGCTCGGGCGCGGTGTGCTCGCGGCGGACCACCGACTCGCGTTCTCACGCGCGCGCGGCGTCGCGCTGAAGGGTGCCGACCTCGTCGTGGTCGCCGGTACGCCGCTCGACTTCCGCCTCGCGTTCGGTTCGTTCGGTGACGCGCGCGTCGTCCACCTCGCCGACACGGCCACCGAGATCGGCGCGCACGCCGAGCCGGCCGAAGCGATCGGCGCCGACCTGCGCGTGACCTTCGCCGCGCTCGCCGATGCCGTCGCGGCGACGAACGGCGAACGGAAGGAACACGAGCGCGCGGTCGAGACGCTGCGCGCCGAGGAGCAGCGCGTCCGAGAGGGCGAGCGCGCGCGCCTCGAGTCGGGCGCCACGCCGATCGTGCCCTCACGCGTCTACGGCGAGTTGCGCGCGCTGCTCGACCGCGACGCGATCGTCATCGGCGACGGCGGCGACTTCGTGTCCTACGCGGGCAAGTACGTCGATACCTACGTCGCCGGTTCGTTCCTCGACCCCGGGCCCTATGGCTGCCTCGGCACGGGCCCGGGCTACGCGCTCGGCGCGGCGCGCGGGCGCCCCGGTCGCCAGATCGTGCTCATGCTCGGCGACGGCGCGGCGGGCTTCGCGCTCGGCGACTTCGACACGCTCGTGCGCCACCAGGTCGACGTCACGATCGTCGTCGGCAACAACGGGATCTGGGGTCTCGAGAAGCACCCGATGCAGGCGCTGTTCGGGTACGACGTCGTCGCCGACCTGCGACCGGAGACGCGCTACGACCGTGTCATGGAATCGCTCGGTGGGCACGGCGAGCTCGTGCGCGAGCCGAACGAGTTGCGACCCGCGCTCACGCGCGCGTTCGCGACGCCCGGCCCGTCGCTCGTCAACGTGCTGACCGATCCCGCGGACGCGTACCCGAGGTCAAGCAACCTGGCATGACCGCCGTGAGCGGCCACGCCCGCGAGCGGACCGAGCAGGGCCGCCACGCCCGCTCGCATCCCGCGTCACGGAGCGGCGAGCGGAGCGAGCGCGACCAATCACGCGCGACCGATCACGCGCGATCGATCAAGCGCCGTCGCGGGCCTTCTCCAGGAAGCGGTCGCGCTCGACGACGACGCGCGTGACGTAGCCCGCGGCGACGAGACCGCGCCCGTCGGTGACCGACACGCGGAAGACCAGCCGGCGACCCTCGACCGAGTCGAGCACGACGTCGGCGCGCACGGTGTCGCCGACCGGGCTCGGCGCGACGTGCGTGAGCTGCACCCGGTAGCCGACGGTCGTGTGGCCTTCCGGCAACGCGCCGGCCACGGCCTCGAGCGTCGCCTGCTCGGCGAGCGCGACCACCCGCGGGGTGGCGAGCACGGGCACGTCGCCGCTCCCGATCGCCGTCGCGGTGTCGGCAGTGTCGACGACCAACGTCACGCTCGCGGCCATCCCGACGGTCAGGGTCACCCGCGTACGATAGGCAACCCCGCCCGTTCCGGTGGGAAGCGCCGGAGGCCAGCCTGATGGCAGTGACGAACCTGATCGAGACGCCCGTGCTCGAGCGCACGCTGCAGGCCGCATTGCGGGCCGGCGGCGACTTCGCCGAGGTGTTCGGAGAAGACCGGCGCGGGAGCAGTGGCCGATTCGACGACGGCCGCGTCGAGGAGCTCACCTCGGGACGTTCGCGAGGCGCCGGTATCCGAGTCGTGCGCGGCGACACGACCGGGTTCGCCCACACCGCGGACCTGTCGGCGACGGGTCTGGTCGAGGCTGCGGAGGCGGCCGCGGCCGCGGCCCGTACGGGCGGCGGCGGCGTGCGCGAGATCGCGCTCGAAGCCCGGCCCTCGACGCCGTACGAGCCCGAGATCGCGCCGGAATCGGTGCCGAAGGCACGCAAGGTCGAATTGCTGCGGGTCGCCGACGCCGCCGCGCGCGGCGAGGGCGGCGCGATCCGATCGGTCACCGCGTCGTTCGCCGACTCGCGACGGCGCATCGTCGTCGCCAACTCCGACGGCTTGCTGACCGGCGACGAACAGGTCCGCACCCGCTTCGGCGTGCAGACCGTCGCGGCGGGCGACACCGGGATGCAGACGGGTTACGAAGCGCCCGGCCGCACGCTCGGCTTCGAGTTCTTCGACCAGTTCGACGTCGAGGAGATCGCCCGCAAGTCGGCGCGCCGCGCGATCACGATGCTCGACGCGCAGCCCGCGCCGAGCGGTTCGCTCACGGTCGTGCTCGCGAAGGGCGCGGGCTCGGTGCTCTTCCACGAGGCGTGTGGTCACGGGCTCGAGGCCGATCTCGTGCAGCGCGCGGCGTCGGTGTTCGAAGGGAAGCGCGGCGAGCAGGTCGCGTCGCCGCTCGTCACGCTGGTCGACCAGGGTGCGTACGCGCGCGAGTGGGGCACGTTCGCGATCGACGACGAGGGCCACCCCGCGCAGCGCAACGTGCTCATCGAGAACGGCGTGCTCAACGACTACATGTGGGACTACCTGCGCGCCCGCAAGGAAGGGCGCGCGTCGAGCGGGAACGGACGGCGCGAGAGCTACCAGGTGCTGCCGATGGTCCGCATGACGAACACGTACCTCGAGCCCGGCACGACCGATCCCGACGACATCGTGCGCGACACCGAGCACGGCATCTACTGCGTGCAGCTCGGTGGCGGGCAGGTCGACACCGCGACCGGCGACTTCGTGTTCGGGATCACCGAGGCGTACATGATCGAGCACGGCAAGATCACGCACCCGATCCGCGCCGCGCAGCTGATCGGCAACGGGCCCGAGATCCTGCATCGCATCGACGTCGTCGGCAACGACTTCGACACGTGGACGGGCATGTGCGGCAAGAACGGGCAGAGCGTGCCCGTGTCGTCGGGCCAGCCGACGCTGCGCGTCACCGGCATCACGGTCGGCGGCACCGCGGCATGACCGCGGTCGACCTGCTGGAGCTCGCGCGCAGCGTTGCGGGTTCGGCGCAGCCGGGCGAGCAGATCGAGGCGTACGCGGCCCGCACGCGCGAGACCGACATCGAGGTCTTCCGCGGCGAGGTCGAGTCGTTGTCGGTCGCGGGTGTGTCGGGTGTCGGGATCCGCGTGGTCACGGATCACCGGCAGGGCTTCGCGTGGGCGGGCACGTTCGACGCCGACGTCGTCGCGGAGACGCTCGCCGAAGCGCGCGACAACGCGTCGTTCGCGGAACCCGACGAGTGGAGCGGCCTCGCAACCGCAGCCGACGCCGCGAGCGTGCCCGTCGCGCGGCTCGACCTGTGGCGCGAAGACTTTCTGTCCGTCTCGACCGACGAGAAGGTGCGCTTTGCGATCGACCTCGACGCGCGCGTCTCGAACGCGGACCCGCGCATCCGCGAGGTCGAGTCGACGAGCTACGGCGACGGTCTCGTCGAGTCCGCGATCGCAAGCTCCGAAGGCGTCGAGGCGTCGGTGCGACGGACGGTCTGCTCGGCGTCGTCGAGCGCGCTCGCCGAGGCCGACGGGCAGACACAGTCGGGCTTCGGCTTCAGCCTCGGCCGGAGTTTCACCGAGCTCGACGCCGACTTCATCGTCTCGATGGCGACCGAGCGCGTGCTGCGACTGCTGGGTGCGCGGCCGCTGAAGAGCCGGCGCCTGCCGGTCGTGCTCGACCCGCTCGTCACCGCGCAGTTCCTCGGCGTGCTCGCGGCCGCGTTCAACGGTGAGTCCATGCTGAAGGGCCGCTCGTTGTTCCTCGACCGTGTCGGCGAGGCGGTGGCCGCGCCGTTCGTTCAGCTCGGCGACGACCCGACCGATGCCGCGATGCCCGGCGCGACGATGCACGACTCCGAGGGCGTGCCCTGCCGGCGGAACGCGCTCGTCACCGATGGCGTGCTGCAAGGCTTCCTGCACAACAGCGCGACCGCGCGTCGCGCGGGCACGCGGACGACGGGCTCGGCGACCCGCGCGGGTTACACGTCGACGCCGGGCGTCGGCGTGCGCGCGCTCAGCCTGAAGCCGGGCACGCGCAGCTTCGACGAGATCGTCGCGTCGATGCCCGACGCGCTCTACGTCCAGTCGGTCAGCGGGCTGCACTCGGGCACGAACCCGATCAGTGGCGACTTCTCGGTCGGCGCCGAAGGACTCGTCGTACGCGACGGCGCGCTCGCCGAGCCCGTGCGCGAGGTGACGGTCGCGTCGACGCTGCCGCGCATGCTGCTCGACGTCTCCGAGATCGGCTCCGATCTCACGACGCTCGGCGGCAGCACCGCCGGCGTCACCCTCGTCGTCTCCGAGATGACGATGAGCGGGGCCTGAGCGCTCGGGATACAGTCCCGCCGTCGGTGGCCCGTCGTTGACGGATTGGGGGAGCCATGCGTCGTTGGACCGCACGAGCCGGTGCAGCTCTGTTGAGCGCGGGACTCGCATGCTCGGCGTCGGCCGTGCTCGGCGCGATGCCCGCAGGGGCCGCGTTGCGACCGGTTGTCGGCTGCTCGTTCCAAGTCGGCGACGCCTTCGAGCAGGGCGCGGCCGGGACGCTCTATTACACGGTCAAGCTGCTGCCGAACAACGAGGCACAGCGGTGCACGACCGCGGTCACGTTCACGACGACGGTGAGCGCGACGGGCGCGGCGTACACGAACATCGCGCACGACCCGCTCACCGCGACGCAGACGGTTTCGTTCGCGCCCGGTCGCGTCGCACCGTTCGTCGGGGTGAGCTGGGGCGGCCTGCACTGTGCGGATCCGGCGGGTCCCGGAAAGATCACGATCGACGTCGCCGGCTACATCACGCCGTTCCCCGAGTCGCCGACGACGTGCGGGGGCGGGCCGGGCTCGTCGCTCGCGTCGTTCCCCGTCCGCGTGGCGAGCCACGTGGGGATCGCGCCGACGCCTGACGACCACGGCTTCCGCACCGTCGACGAGCGGGGCGTCATCACCTCCGAGGGTGACGCGACGGCGATCGTCGGGGCGCCGTCGAACGCGCCGATCGTGGCGATCGCGTCCGCGCCGACCGGCAACGGGGTGTGGACCGCGGCGTCCGACGGTGGCGTCTTCGCGTACGGGAGCGCGCACTTCCACGGTTCGCTCGGCGCGTTGCATCTGAACGCGCCGGTGGTCGGGATGGCCGCGACGCCCGACGGCGGTGGTTACTGGCTCGTCGCGTCGGACGGTGGCGTGTTCGCGTTCGGCGACGCGGGCTTCCACGGTTCGCTCGGCGCGTTGCATCTGAACGCGCCGGTGGTCGGGATGGCCGCGACGCCCGATGGCGGTGGTTACTGGTTGGTCGCGTCGGACGGTGGCGTGTTCGCGTTCGGCGACGCGCACTTCGCCGGCTCGATGGGTGCCGTGCTGCTCAACGCGCCGGCCGTCGCGATCGCGGCCGCCCCCCACGGCGGGTACTGGATGCTCGCTTCCGACGGCGGCATCTTCTCGTTCGGCGGCGCGCCGTTCGAAGGTAGCTCTCACCTCGGCAGCGTGTCGGGCGACTCCGCGCGTTCGGCGATCGCGGCCACCACGACCGGACACGGGTACTGGGTGCTGCTCGCCGAAGAGAGGGTCGATCCCTTCGGTGACGCGCCCGCGATCGGTGACTGCCCCTGCTGATGGAGGCGCGTGTCCGGGGGTCGGGTCGTGCTCGTCGACCTGATCGCGCCGGGCGACGAGCCGCGCGAGCGCTTCGACCACGTGCACCGGCGACGCGATCAGCGTCGACTTCGTCACCCGTGTCGTCCAGGGCGCGCGCGGACGCGAGCGCGCTCACGCCAAACCGCGACGCTCCAGGATCGAGTACAGCTCGGTGAGCGCACTGCCGGGGTGCTCACCGAAGTGCACGGTCTCCATGCCGAGCGCGCGAGCGGCCGCGCAGTTGTCGGCGTTGTCGTCGACGAACACCGCGGCGTTCGGGTCGATCGCGAGCTGCTCGCACGTCAGCAGGTAGATCTCGGGTTCGGGCTTGCGCATGCCGACGTGGCTCGAGTCGACGACGACCTCGAACAGCTCCTCGATCGGGAACGTCGCGCGCCAATGCTCGCCGAACTCCTTGACGTTGTTCGTGAGGAGGCCGAGCTTCACGCGGCCGCGCAGCTCGCGGATGGCGTGCACGACTTCCCAGTGCACGCCCGGTGCGCTCGAGCGCATGAAGCGGCCGTACGCGTCGAAGTCGATGGGCCGGCCGAGCACTTCGGGCGCGCGCGCCATGATCGTCTCGTAGTACGTGGCCATGTCGATCTCGCCGCGTTCGAGGCGGTGCCACGCGGGCGCGTCGCCGGCCTCACCCTCCGTCTCGAGCGAGTCGGGGTCGCCGCCGGCGTCTTCGGCCGCGAGCTCGTCCGCGACCTCACGGCCGTGCACGCCGATGTAGTGCGCCTCGCCGAACAGCAGCTGCAGCAGCGAGCCCTTGCGGAAGCCCTCGTTCGCCTCGAACTCACCGATGCCGCGGAACAGCGGGCTCGAGATCACGCCGCCGTAGTCGAAGATCACCGCCTCGATCACGGCCGGCACGATACCGGGCTCGCGTCGCACACCGCCTCGGGCGGGTCGAGCGCGAGCATCAGCGCGCCTCGTGCGGTCGCGTCGGCGATGTGGCTCGCTTCGTCGATCGTGACGAGCACGACCACACCGACCCGCCGGTTCGCGCCGCCGTCGGCACCTTCGTCGTGCGACGGCGCCGCGTCGACCGACAACACGCGCGCCGCGTGCGCGACGACCGCGGTCGGCTCGACGTCGCCGCCGACGTCACGACTCTCGAGGGTCGCGAGCACGTCGACGACGCTGCCCGGATCCGGGCGGAGTCCGTCGGTGCCGACGACGCGTACTGCGCGCCGATCGGGCGGCACCACCGCGCTCACGCCGTCGCGCCGGCTCGGCGCGAGTGCCCGACTCGTGATCGCGGCGCCCGCGAGCACGGGCACGGTCACGACGCGGCCGACCGCGTCGCCCGCATCCGCGAGCGCGTGCGGCGGCAGCGATGCTCCCGGCAGCTCGACGACGCGCACATCGTGCGCGCGGACGCGCATGCCGACGTCGAGGTCGGCGCGCGCGAGCACGACCGCGCGCATCGCGCCGTACGTACGCGCGCCGCGGTGCAGCGCACCGAGGTCACCGGCGACCAAGCGCACGGTCATGAGCGCGGCGAGCATCGCCGCGACCTGCAGGACGCGGGCGCGCGGCGCCCGCCGAACGAAACGGGACATCGAAGACCCCCGGGATCGCGGGCGATCGGAACCGGGGAAGGCAGGGGAAGGGGTTGCGCGACCGCCGAGCGGTCAGGCCGACTTCGCGGCGGGCTTCTTGTCGCTCTTCGACTTCGAGCCGTTGGACGACCCGTTGCTGCTCTTCGCGCTGTCGGAGGACGACGACGCCGAGGTCTTCGTGTCCGAGGAGCCCGACTCCGTCGACGACTTCGACTCGCTGCTCGCGGAGGCGGGCTCGTCGCGCTTGGGCTTGCTGGAGCTCGAGCGGTTGTCGGTCTTGTAGAAGCCCGATCCCTTCAGCACGATCCCGACCGACGAGAGCACCTTCTGGAGCTTGCCGCCGCACTTCGCGTGGCGCGTCAGCGGCTTGTCGCTGAAGCTCTGGAACACCTCGAGGTCCTCACCGCACTTGGCGCAGCGGTACTGGTACGTCGGCATCGATCGTTCCTGCTCCGTGCCGGGCGGCTGTCGTCGCGACGCCGTTGGCACTCTCGAAGGTTGAGTGCTAATCGTACCAGCGCCCGCGCTCGAACGGCACAGAGCGCGGCCCGTGCACCGACCGGGTGTCAAGATGGCCGCGATGTCGGGGTACGTCGTCCTCCTCGCTCCGGTGGGATACGTGCTCGGCATGTTCCCGAGCGCGCTGCTCGTCGCGCGGGCCAAGGGCATCGACGTCACGTCCGAAGGATCCGGGAACCCGGGCGCGTCGAATGTCGCACGGCTGCTCGGCTGGCGTTTCGGCGCGATCGTGCTGATCGCCGATTTCGCGAAGGGCGCGGCGGCGTCGGGTATCGGCATGGCCGCGGCCGGCCGGCCGGGCGCGTACATCCTCGGCGTCGCGGCCGTCGTCGGCCACACGTACCCGATCCGCCGGAAGGGCGGGAAGGGCGTCGCCGCTGCGGGCGGGATGCTCGTGGTGCTGTTCCCGCTCATCGTGCTCGTGCTCGGGCTCTCGTGGTTCGTCGTCGCGCGGCTGCTGCACAAGGCTTCGATCGCGTCGTTGCTCGTCGTCGTCGCGTTCCCGTTCGCGGTCTGGCTGCGCGGCTACGACGACTGGGAGGTCATCGTCATCGCGGCCGTCTCGGCGCTGCTTGTGCTGCGGCACCTGCCGAACATCCGCCGCCTCGTGCATCGTCAGGAGATCGACGTCACGCCTCCACCCGCCGTCTGACCCGCCGATCAGATCGGGGTCGCTCGCGCCAGAATCGGCGGTCCGCTCTGCGGCCCGAACGGAACGCTCCGGTCGGCCCTAGCATGACCGTCTCTCGCGAACGAGGAGCGCCGCGGTGACGAAGGTGCGCAAGGCCGTGATC
The DNA here is from genome assembly GCA_036271555.1 of Acidimicrobiia bacterium. Classification (NCBI taxonomy): domain Bacteria; kingdom Bacillati; phylum Actinomycetota; class Acidimicrobiia; species Acidimicrobiia bacterium. The sequence goes on along the minus strand of DATBAK010000083.1, from coordinate 16,728 downwards.
CCCGCCGCCGGTCTCGGCACGCGGTTCCTGCCGGCGACGAAGAGTCAGCCGAAGGAGATGCTGCCCGTCGTCGACAAGCCCGCGATCCAGTACGTCGTCGAAGAGGCGGTACGCGCGGGGCTCGACGACATCCTCATCATCACGGGCCGCAACAAGCGTGCGATCGAGGACCACTTCGACCGCAACTTCGAGCTCGAGTACTACCTCGAGCAGGCAGGCAAGCACGAGACGCTGAAGGACGTGCAGGCGTCGGCGGAGCTCGCGCACATCCACTACTTGCGGCAGGGCGATCCGAACGGTCTCGGTCACGCGGTCGCGGTCGCGCGTGCGCACGTCGGCAACGAGTCGTTCGCGGTGCTGCTCGCCGACGACATCATGGTCGACGACGGTGAGCTGTTGCGCTCGATGCTCGACGTGCACGATCGCTACGGCCGCTCGGTGATGGCGCTGCTGCAGGTGAGCGAAGAGGAGATCTCGTCGTACGGCTGCGCTGCGGGTGAAGGCGTGCACGACGACCTCATCGAGGTGAAGACGATCGTCGAGAAGCCGCCGCGCGACGAGGCTCCGTCGAACCTCGCGGTGTTCGGTCGCTACGTGTTCACACCCGAGATCTTCGACGCGCTCGATCGCATCCAGCCCGGCCGCGGCGGCGAGCTCCAGCTCACCGACGCGATCTCATTGCTGCTCGACGAGCAGAGCGTCTACGGGCGACTCTTCGTCGAGGGTCGCCACGACATCGGACAGAAGCTCGGCTTCCTACGCGCCAACATCGAGCTCGCGCTCGATCGGCCCGACATGGGCCCCGCGGTTGCCGAGATGCTGCGCGACGTCGCGCGCAAGTACCACCTCTGACGTGATCTCGCTCACCGACGCGCAGGCGCGCGTGCTCGAAGGCATCGAGCGGCTCGCGCCCGCGCCGATGCGTCCGGCGGAGGCGCTCGGACTCGTGCTCGCGGCCGACGTCGTCGCGTCGGAAGCGGTTCCGCCGTTCGCGAACACCGCGATGGACGGCTACGCGGTGCGAGCCGCCGACACGGCCGGCGCGTCCGAGGCTGCGCCGGTGCGGCTGCGCGTCGTCGGCGAGCTGCCGGCCGGGCGCGCACCGTCGACGCCGGTCGCCGCGGGCGAAGCCATCCGGATCATGACCGGCGCGCCCATTCCCGACGGCGCCGACGCGATCGTGATGGTGGAGCGCACCGCGCGCGACGGCGACGACGCCGTTCGCATCCACGCCGCGGCACAGGTCCGGGATCACGTCCGCGAGGCCGCGGGCGACATCGCGCCGGGCACGGTCGTGTTCGGCGCAGGGACGGTCGTCCGGCCCGCACACCTCGGCGTGCTCGCGAGCCTCGACGTCGACTCGGTCGACGTGTTCCCGCGTGCCCGGGTCGCGGTCCTCTCGACCGGCGACGAGCTCGTCGAGCGCGGCCCGCTCGCGCCGGGGCAGATCCGCGACGGGAACCGGCCGATGCTGCGCGCGCTCGTCGCGGAGACGGGCGCGGTGGTGGTCGACCTCGGCATGGCGCGCGACGACGAGGCGATCATCACCGAGGCCGTCGCTCACGCTGCGGACACGTGCGACGCACTCGTCACGAGCGGCGCGGTGTCGGTCGGCGACTACGACTTCGTGAAGACCGCGATCGAGTCGGTGGCGCGGGACCGTCCGGGCAGCGACTACCTCTGGGCCCAGGTCGCGATCAAGCCGGCCAAGCCACTCGCGTTCGGACGGCTCGGGCGTGTGCCGGTGTTCGGCCTGCCCGGCAACCCGGTGTCGTCGCACGTGAGCTTCGAGCTCTTCGCGCGACCCGCGCTGCGCATGCTGATGGGCCACGCCGACGTGCACCGGCCGCGTATCCGTGCGCGCGCCGCGCACGACTTCGGCCGGCGCGCCGACGGCCGGCTCTACGTCGAGCGGGTCGTGCTCGCGCGCGGCGGCGACGGCGGCTTCGTCGTGAGTCGTTCGGGCATCCAGGCGAGCAACGTGCTCTCGGGGATGGCGCGCGCGAACGGGCTCGCGCTGCTGCCCGACGGCGAGGGCGTGCCTGCCGGCACCGACCTCGACGTCATGGTCCTCGACCTGCCCTGAGCGCTCCGGTCGGGCTCGCACGCTGCCGCCTGCCTCGACGCGGGATCGGAACCCGTCGGCCGGCCGCGGCGCGACCCGCCCTCAGGTGCTGACGAACTGATCGAGTTCGGTGACGCGCCCGCGTCACTTCGACCGATCAGTTCGCCCGTTCGCCACGGCCCGTGAACAGATGGGCCGATCGGCCCTGGACGCACTTCACTCTGCGTGGTACAACATGCGAGCGCACCACAACCGCCCGGGCGGGCGGATGCAACACCAAGGGAGGCGCGACAAAGCGTGGCAAGTGCGAGCGGTCGCCGGGCTGGGGCCACCGTGTACGCACCCGGGGAGACGATGATCCGCTAGGCAGCAGTTGGTCGCTGAGCCGGCGGGGAGTCAGAGCGAACCCGACCCCGGTGCCACGACCGCCTGCGAGGCGGCTTTGTTGAGAGTTCTACGCTGAACAGGTGACGACGCGCACTGTTCCGATCCCGCTGATCGACGCGCACGCGCGCCAGGTCCGGGATCTGCGGATCTCGATCACCGACCGCTGCAACTTCCGCTGCACCTATTGCATGCCGGTCGAGGGGATGGACTGGCTGCCCCGCGATCAGCTCCTCACCTACGAGGAGATCGCCCGGGTCGCACGGATCTGCGTCGAGCACTTCGGCTTCGAGGCCATCCGGCTCACGGGTGGCGAGCCGCTGATCCGCGCCCACGTCGTGCGACTGGTCGAGATGCTCGCCCCGCTCGGCGTCGACCTCGCGCTGACGACCAACGGTGTGAAGCTGCCCGAGCTCGCGCACGACCTCGCCGCGGCCGGGCTGGCGCGGATCAACGTGTCCCTCGACTCGCTCCGCCGCGACGTGTTCCTCGCGCTCACGCGCCGAGACGAGCTCGACCGTGTCCTCGCCGGCATCGACGCCGCGCTCGACGCGGGGATGCGTCCGGTGAAGGTCAACTGCGTCGTGACGCGGGGCGTCAACGAGGACGAGGTCGTCGATCTCGCCGAGTTCGGTCGCCGCAAGGGTGTGGGCGTCCGGTTCATCGAGTTCATGCCGCTCGACGCCGACGAAGCGTGGAGCCGGGACCAGGTCGTGCCGGCGCACGAGATCCTCGAGCGCATCGATGCGGTGTTCCCGCTCGAGTCGACCGCCACGACCGAGACCGACGTCGAGACCCCGAGCGGCCACGTCGAGCCGGCCGCGCGGTACCGCTACCGGGACGGTCAGGGCGACGTCGGCGTCATCGCGTCGGTGACCGAGCCCTTCTGCGAGCAGTGCGACCGGGTGCGGCTGACGGCGGAGGGCAAGCTCCGCACCTGTCTCTTCGCGCTCGACGAGACCGACCTGCGCGCCATCCTCCGCGACCCGCAGGTCCCGCCGGGCGAAATCGACGGGCGCCTCGCGGCCGCGCTCGTCGCCGCGGTCGGCGACAAGTGGGCCGGGCACCGGATCGGCCAGGTCGATTTCGTGCGCCCGGGGCGCTCGATGAGCCAGATCGGCGGCTAACCGGGCCGCCGCAAACCGCCGGTCGTAGACTTCCCGCCCATGCCGGCCTCGGAGTTCACGCACCTCGACCCGCTCGGACGCGCCCGGATGGTCGACGTGACCTCCAAGGACGCGACCCACCGGCGAGCCGTCGCCCGGTGCCGGGTCTACATGCTTCCCGCGACGGTCTCGGCGATCGCGTCGGGCGCGATCACCAAGGGCGACGTGTTCGCGGTCGCCCGGGTGGCCGGCATCCAGGCCGCCAAGCAGACCTCGAACCTGCTGCCGCTGTGCCACCCGCTGCTGGTCGGCTCGGTCTACGTGAACTTCCGCATCGAGGACGCCCACGTCGAGATCGAGACCCAGGTCGACACCATCGACCGCACCGGTGTCGAGATGGAGGCGTTGACGGCCTGCTCGATCGCCGCGCTCACGATCTACGACATGTGCAAGTCGATCGACCGGTCGATGACGATCGGCGATCTCCAGCTCTGGGAGAAGAACGGCGGCCGCTCCGGCTCGTGGCGTCGTCCCAAAGCCGGCCCCGACGACTTCGATCTGTAGGCGTCGGAAGCGACCCGCTTCGGTTCGTGCGCGAGCCCGCGCGACCGGAAGGTGCAGGTCAGGGCCTAGGGGTTTGACTTCGGGGGACCGTAGGGCACAAGACTGCGGACGCCGGGGTCCACCGCATTTGGCGCGCTCGGCCGTACCATCGCCGACGGGAGAGGGGTCGAAGGAGCTTGCCGAAGTTGGTACTCGGAGTGCTCGCGCTGGCGTGGCTCGTCGTCCTCGTCCCGCCCGTGCTGCGGGCTCGGAACGACTCGAGGTCCCGCGGCGACTCCATCGGCGACTTCCAGAATCGCCTCGGTGTCCTCGGTCGCAGCCACTCCAATCGGCGCGCCGCGCGCAGTGCCCGCAACCTCGGCGGTTGGCCGGCGATGCCGTCGGCACGCAACGGTCGCGTCCCGAACCGCGCCGTGACGGCACCGCCCATGCGCGCGGTGCGGGCCACGGTCGCGCGTCCACTGACCGGTCCGGTCGAACCGCTGCGCACGCGCGCGGCCGAGCGCTCGGCCCGCCGGCGCCGTGAGGTCGTCACCGCGCTCTTCACCGCGACGATCCTCTCGGCCGCCGTCGCCGCCGCGCTCGGCGGAACGATCTGGTGGGGATTGCAGATCGCGACCGACCTCACGTTCGCGAGCTATGTGGCGGGCATGGCGTGGTTCCGCAACTCCGCGGCGAATCGCATGCGCACCGTGCGGTACCTGCCGCCGGTTCGGCCACGTACAGTGCCCGCGTACGCGCTGAGGCGCACCGGATCCTCGTAGATCCGCCGACATCACCGAGTTCACACGGCGCGCGTCGCGGCAAGTTGACGCCGATGAACGTGGACCCGATCAAACGCGCGCACTAGCCTTTCGCCTGAGTTTCGCGGGGCGCTCTGCCCCCGCGGAGGGGGGTAGGGGCATGCAAGGCTGGGCGCGTCGTCGCGGGACGATCGCAGTCGTCGTCTCGCTCGCAGCGGTCGGATCGTTCGTCGCGACCGTGCCGGCCAGCGCGGTCGACTTGCCGTCGGCGCCGCGCAATCTCGCGGTCGTCGCCGGCAAGAAGGCGAACGAGATGGATCTCTCGTGGGCCGCGCCCACGACCGGCGGCAACACGTTCCGGTACTCGATCCGCATCGCGGCCGATCACGGCGCGTTCGCCGCGCCGATCGTCACGAACAACGGGAACGCGAAGTACAAGGCGACGTGCCTCGGCACGAACAGCTGCGACTTCGAGCTCGCCGCGATCAACTCCGCGGGGACCGGTCCGTACGGTGACGTCGTCACCGGCACGTGGGCGGCGCCGAGCGCGCCGACGGTCAAGAGCGCCAAGGGTGGGCCGGGCGCGAACCAGATGACGGTCGCGTGGTCGGCGCCCAAGAGCCTCGGCGGCCGTCCCGTCACGGGTTACCTCTACGACGTCCAGGTCGACAGCGCGGGTTCGTGGAACGGGCCGTTCTCCACGCCCGGGACGAAGACCGCGGTGCTCCCGTGCGCGTCGTCGAGCGCGACCGGTGGCTGCGCGTACCGCATGTACGCGGCGAACCAGGTCGGCACGTCGCCGGTGAGCGCGGCGAAGTCGGGCACCTACGGCACGCCGGGCGCGCCGACGCTCGGCATCGTGTCCGCCGGTCCCGCGGCCGACACCGCGACGCTGAACTGGACCGCGCCGTCGAGCAACGGCGGCCTCGCGATCCAGTACTACGTCTATTCGGTCAGCAACGACGGTGGTTCGTTCACACAATCGCCGAATCACCTCTCGGCGTCTCCGACTCGCGCGTCGGTTCCGTGCACCGCCAACGCGTACTGCTCGTACTCGATCAAGGCCGTGAACGCGAAGGGCAGCGGCGCGGCGTCGGCCGTGAAGACCGCGCAGTACACCGCACCGAAGAATCCGCAGGCCATCACCGCGGTCGTCGGCTCCGACAACCTCGGCAGCGGCGACGCGTCGATCACGGTGAACTGGAACCCGCCGACCGACACCGGCGGCAGCCCGATCACCAACTACCAGGGCCAGGAGTGCGCGGGCTACTGCGCGGGCTCGGCGACCGCGTGGAGCTCGGCACCGATCGAGTCGCTCGGTGCGGGCTCGACGACGTGGACGCCGACCTGTGCGTCCGGACTCAACACCTGCAGCTACCGCGTGCGCGCCGTCACGGAGTTCGGCGTCAGCAGCTGGACGGTTCCGGCGTACACGGTGCCGTGGGCGGTCAGTAACTTCACCGCGTCGCCGATCCCCGAGGACGGCGACCTCAGCGTGACGTGGTCCGGGCCCGCCGAGAGCGGGGCCGGACTCGCGACGATCAAGCTCCTCGTCTGCACGACCAGCTGCAACAGCGTGTCGAACTGGACCGACAGCGGTGTGTCGATCCCGACGAGCGCGCACAGCGCGACGCAGCACTGCGGCTCCGAGGTGCAGTGCTCGTACCGGCTCGTCGAGACCGACAACGACGGCAACACGAGCACGGTGTCGACGAGCAGCACCGCGACCGCGGCCGCGCTCCCGACCGCCCCGCAGAACCTCGCCGCGGTGACGAGCGCGACGACGACGCTCGGCGCGGTCGACCTCACGTGGCAGCCGCCGAGCGACACCGGTGGCTTCCCGGTCAACGGCTACACGATCCAGCGTTCGACCGACGGCGGCTCGACCTGGCCGACGACGATCAACCTCGGCAATGTCACCTCGTACACCGACAACGCTTGCGGCGCGAGCGTGCTGTGCACCTACCACGTCGCGTCGGTCACCGCGGTCGGGCAGGGCCCGTTCGGCAACACCGCGCAGGCCACCGGCTCCGACGTTCCGACCGCACCGCAAACGCTCATCGCGTCGACCCCGAGCGCGGGTGTCGGCTCGGTGTTCCTGCAGTGGACCGCGCCGAGCAGCAACGGCGGCCACGCGATTTCGAGCTACTCGCTCCAGCGTTCGACCGACGGCGGCTCCACGTGGCCGACGACGCTCACGGTCGGCGTGGGCACGAGCTACACCGACACCGGTTGTGGCGCGCGCGTCCCGTGCACGTACCGCATCGCCGCCGCGAACAACATCGGCCAGGGTCCCTTCAGCAACAACGCGACCGCGAACGGCGCGGACGTGCCGACCGCGCCGGTCGTGACCGCGCAGACCGCGACCTCGCTCGGCGGCGTGACGTTGAGCTGGAGCGCGGCCGACGGCGACGGCCACGCGGTGACCGACTACCAGTACCGCGTGAAGATCAACGCGGGAACGTTCAGCGCGTACACGTCGGTCGGAAACGTCACGACGTTCACCGACAGCAACTGCGACACGAACCATCAGCACAACCCGCCCAACTCGTGCACCTACGAAGTGCGCGCGGTGAACTCGCTGGGCAGCGGTCCGGCGAGCACCGACGCGACCGCGAGCGCGCTCACCGACTTCGCGGCTCCGGCCGTGACGATCACGGCGCCGGCGAACAACTCGTCGCCGAGCACGAACAAGCCGCAGATCTCGGGCACCGCGGGAACGGCGACGGGTGATCCCTCGACCGTCACCGTGCGCATCACCGACGGCCTCAACAACCTCTACGGCTTCGGACCGTCGGGGTCGTTCGGCGCGCCGATCTCGGGCGGCAACTGGACCGTGCAGGCGAGCGACTACGTGACGTCGTTGCCGGACGGCACGTACACCGTCACCGCGAGCCAGACCGACTGGGCCGGCAACACGGGCTCGGCATCGATCACGATCACGATCGACACCAACCCGCCGACGCTGACGTTCGACACGCCGCACGCGGGCGACGTCTTCAGCAACGCGACGTTCGACAGCTGCTCACCGGTCGGCTTCTGCGGCACGGTGAACGACGCGGGCTCGGGCGTGAACTACGTGAAGGTCTCGATCCAACAGGGCACCGGCAACTACTGGAACGGCTCGAGCTTCGGCAGCGCGTCGGAGGTGTTCGTCACCGCCAACTGCACGCCGAGCTGCCCGACCGGTTCACCGTCGGGGAGCGTGAGCTGGAACGTGCCGTTCACCGCGACGAACTTCCCCGCGGAGGGCACGTACACCGCGCGCGTCATCGCGGCGGACAACGGCGGCAACGTCGACAACACCGGCGTCTCGCACCCGTTCACGATCGATCGCACGAACCCGACGGCGACCGTCACGGGCCCGAGCGCGAACGCGATCTACGACAGCGCGGGCACGTTCGACAGCTCGTGGCCGCAGTCCGGCTGCACCAACAACCACGAGGTCTGTGGCACCGCGGCCGACCCGACCTCGGGTGGCGTGAGCTCCGGCGTCGCGAGCGTCAACGTGTCGATCCTCGCGTCGAGCACCGCGAACACGACGATCAACGGCAAGTACTGGAACGGCTCGAGCTTCGGCAGCCCGACCGAGTCGTTCACGCTCGCGACCGGCACCACGAGCTGGAACATGTTGATGCCGATGAGCAACTTCGCGGCCGGCGGTTCGTACATCGTGCACGTCGTGGTTGCGGACGCGGCCGGCAACGTCAACTCGTCGTCGAGCACGACGTTCTTCGTCGACTACAACCCGAGCGACACCACGTTCGTGGCGACCACCGGCTCCGATTCCAACAGCGGTCTCACACCGGCGCTCGCGAAGGCGACGGTCGCCGCGGGCGTGCAAGCCGCGCAGGGCGCGAGCCGCAGCCGGGTCGTGGTCGCGGGCGGTTCGTACGGCGCGGTCGCGCTGACGAGCGGCACGCACGGCAACAACAAGACGATTCGCGGCGGGTTCAGCGCCGGGACCGCGTGGAAGCACGCGGCGCCGGGCACGAACGTCGTGACCGTCTCCGCCGCGGGCACCGCGTTCACCGTGACGGGCGACACCGGGATCACGCTCCAGCAGCTCACGATCTCCGCGACCAACACGAGCCTCGCGGCCGGTAGCAGCGTCTACGGCCTGCAGGCGCTCGGCGGTGCCGGGGTCTCGCTGCAGCGGGACGCGATCTCGGCGGCGGCCGGTGTCGCCGGCGGCGCGGGCACGAACAACGCCGGCACCGCGACCGGTGGCAGCACCGGCGGCGGCGGCACCGGTGGCTGCGACCACTGCGGCAGCACCGGCGGCGGCGCGGGCGGCTCGCCGGCCGCCAACGGCGGTGCCGGCGGCAGCAACCCGGGTCGCCAGTCGGGCAACGGCGGCGCCACCGGAGTGACGGCTTCGGGCGGCGGCACGGGTGGCGGCGGCGGATCCGGTGGGTGCATCGGCTACTACGGCGGCTGCAAGGGCACGCACGGCTTCGGCGGGGCCGCCGGTGGCAAGGGCAGCTCCGGTGCTGCGGGTGCCGCGGGTGATTCCGCGTACTCGACCACCGGCTTCAACGCCGCGGTCGGCAACGGCGCCAACGGTGGGAACGGCAGCGCCGGTGGTGGTGGCGGCGGCGGTGGCGCCGGTGGTGCCGGCTGCGACGGTGGCGCCTGCGTCGGTGACTGGCTGAGTGGTGGCGCCGGCGGCGGCGGTGGTGGCGGCGGCGGCGCTGGTATCGGCGGCGGCGCGGGCCTCGGCGGCGGCGGTTCCTTCGGCGTGTACAGCGTGAACTCGACGGTCACCATCGACAACCAGACGTCGGTCACGACCGGCAACGGCGGGTCCGGCGGTACGGGTGGCTCCGGCCAGACCGGCGGCGCCGGCGGCGGCAGCGGGAACGGCGGGAACGGCAACTGCACCGGCGGATGTGCCGTCGGCAGCCGGTCCGGTGCCGGTGGTGTCGGCGGCGGCGCCGTGAACGCGGCCGGACCCAACGGCAACGACGGCAACGACGGCGGCGGTTGCTGCAACGGCTCCGGCGGTAGCGGTGCCAGCGGTGGCGGTGGTGGCGGCGGCGGATCCGGTGCCGGTGGCGGTGGCGGCGCGGGCGGCGCGAGCGTCGGTCTGCTCGCCAAGGGCACCGGCGGTTTCACCGGCGCATTCGGCACCGGGCAGGTCACCATCGGCGCGGCCGGCGGCGGTGGTGGCGGTGGTACCGCGGGCTCGGGCGGGAACGGCGGCTCCACTGGCGGCGCCGGCGTCGCGGTGAAGACCAAGACCGTCGCCTGAACCGTACGAGCGCGAGCGATCGGGGTGGTCCGGCTCGGCCGGGGCACCCCGCACGCCGCGCGTGCGCGGCGGCGCTCCTCCTCACGTGCACGGTGCTCGCGGGCGCCTGCGGTTCGTCGTCACCTCGAGTCGTGCGCTTCGACGTCCGCCGGCGACTCGACGCGTCGGCCGAGCGGGCGTTGCACGCGCTCTCGGGCACGGCGATCGTCACGGTTCCCGACCTCTCGCAGGCCGACCTGATGAGCGCGGTCACGACGCCGTGGGTCGGCTTCAGCGATTCGTCCGCGAAGCAGACGTTCGGCCGTCAGCTCGCGGCCGCGCGCGCCGCCGCGAAGAAGTACGCGAACGCGAGCGCCGCGGCCCGCGACGGCTACGTCCTCACGTCGTACTTCATCCCGAACTTCGGTACGCACTGGATCAACTGGTCGCTCGTGAAGCAGCCCTTCGATCCCGCGCGCCCGGCGATGCTGCTGTACGACGGCGACGGCACGAACGCGCACCTCGTCGGCCTGAGCTACTACCAGTGGAGCCCGGACGCCCCGCCCGCGGGCTTCGCGGGCGCGAACGATCGTTGGCACCGCCACTTCGACACGTGTTACGGGGGCGGTTTCCTCGTCGGCGAGAACCTGTTGGAGCCGGCGTGCCTCAAGACCTGCGAAGCATGGGCGAGCAACACGATCCACGCGCCGGTGGCGACGCAGAAGGAGATCCCGGCGCTGCAGCGTTACTTCAAGGCGCATCCGCAGCCGGCGCGGTCGCAGTCCTTCTGCACGTTCGTCCCGGCCGGCGACATCTGGATGCTCCATCTCTGGGTCGCTGCGGGTCACGCGAATCCGGAGGGTCTGTTCTCGACCTTCAATCCGAAGGTTGCGAAGTGCGAGGGACTGTGTCGGACGACGTGAACGACTCCCGAAGGACTCGGCGCCGCACGCGCGACGTTGACCCTTCGGAGCCCTTGCGGACGGCTTTCGTCGCAGTAACCTCTGCCCGTCGTGCGCCGGCGCAGTATGGCGTGGCCGCGGGGCGGATTTTCGGGGGGTCTTGATATGCGACGCAAGGTTTTCGCCGCGGTGCTCGGCTGTCTGCTGCTGCCGCTCGGATACGTCATCGCGACGCCGCTCGCGGCGTCGGCGGGGACGGTCACCGACCACTACCTCTGCCAGGCCAACGCCGGCAGCTTCGGCATCCAGAACGCCGACCAGGACCTGGCGTTCGTCACGACGGGGCCGTCGACGGTGCTGCAGAACCAGCAGGCGTCGTACACGATCACGATGGGCGCGTTCGTGATCCCGACGTCGGAGAGCGGGATCTCGGTCAACAACGTCCACAACATCTTCCTCCTGCTGCCCGACCCCGCGAACGCCTTCTACGTGAGCTCGTTCCTGAGCGGGCAGACGTCGGGCTGGTCGCTGACGCACAGCGGCGGCGTGATGAACCTTTCGTATCCGGGGTCGACCTCGGGCGGGTCGACGCTCACGCCGCCGATCGTGAACGTCACGTACCAGGCGTCCGGTGCCGCGCTCTCCGTGATCGCGATCCGACCCGGCGGGAACCCGCCGTACAACGAGACTTCGAACCCGTCGTTCGGTCTCACGGCCAACGTGCAGATCGCGGGCGACGTCCCGACGACGTGCGTCGCCGACGGCTCACCGCCGAACGCGATCGCGAGCACGACGATCGTGCCGAGCGACACGACGCCGCCCGCGATCACGATCGCGACGCCGGCCGCGGGTGCGATCTACGCGCAGGGCTCGATCGTGCTCGCCGCGTACTCGTGCGACGACGGTCCGTTCGGCTCCGGTGTCGCGACCTGCGCCGGTCCCGTCGCGAACGCCGGCGCGATCGACACGTCGACGGCCGGTTCGCACGCCTTCACCGTCACGTCGACCGACAACAACCACACCGGCACGTCGACGCTGACCCACAACTACACCGTCATCTCCGCGCCCGGCATCTCCGTGTCCGGCGGGACCGTCGTCGAGGGCCCGAGCGCGCACGTCAACTTCAAGGTCTCGCTGTCGCGTCCGCCGACGGCGACCGCGACCCTGCAGTACGCGACGCAGAACGGCACCGCGTCCGCGGGCAGCGACTTCACGTCGACGAGCGGCTCGTTGAGCTTCCCGCCCGCCGGGCCGTACGTGCAGACCGTGTCGGTCCCCGTTCTCAACGACTCGACGTTCGAGTCGACGGAGAACTTCACGCTGCAGCTGTCGAACCCGACGAACGCCGCGTTCGTCAACACGTTCGCGACCGGTCGCATCGTCGACGACGACTCGCCGGCGGTGAGCGTCACCGGGGGAACGGCGACGAAGGGAACCGACTCGTCGGTCACCTTCACGGTCGCGCTCTCGGACCACGCGTTCCACCCGGTCACGGTCAACTACACGACGCTCGACGGGAACGCGACCGCGGGGCTCGACTACACCGCGACGTCGGGTTCGCTCACGTTCAATCCCGACGACGCGTTGACGAAGACGGTCACCGTGCCGGTCGCGAACACGGCGCTCTCCGACTACGACCAGGCGCTCTTCTCGCTCAAGGCGACGGTCGCCGCGAGCGGCCAGAACGCGACCGGTACGGGCGAGATCCTCGATCCCGCGAACGTGCCGACCGTCAGCATCTCCGACGCGACCGTCGGCGAAGGCTCGGGTGGCAAGAATGCGCCCGCGAAGCTCGAGATCAGCCTCGACAAGCAGAGCAGCTCACCGGTGGTGGTGCGCTATCAGACCGTCGACGGCACCGCGAAGGCTGCGACGAAGGACTACAAGGCGATCACCGGCCCGAAGTCGTTCGTGATGGCGGCCGGTAAGACGCAGAAGGTGATCTCGGTGAGCGTCGTCGGCGACTCGGTGCCCGAGAGCAACGAGCAGTTCAGCGTCCAGCTCGTGAGCGCGACCGGCGCGCTGCTCGGGCACTCGGTGGGCACGGTGACGATCCTCGACGACGATCCCGCCACGACACCGAAGCTGACGGTCGGCAACGCGTCCGTCTACCAGAGCTTCGGCGGGCCGACGATGAAGGCGACCGCCTCGATCAACCTGAACGAGCCCGCGCCCGCGCCGGTGACGGTCACCTACGCGACCGCGAACGGCACGGCCACCGCGCCGCACGACTACGCCGCGCTCACGAAGACGGTCACGATCAAGCAGGGCAAGTCCGTCGCGCAGGTGTCGGTGAAGATCCCGACCGCGAGCCTCGAACCGCTGGGTTCGAAGCAGTTCACCGTGTCGATCCTCAGCGCCACGGGTGCGACGGTCGCGGTGCCGACCGGCACGGTCACGATCTACGGCAACGGCCACGGCGCCACCACACCGGACGCGCCGCAATCGCTCGTCGCGGCGTCGAGCACGACGGCGCTCGGCACGGTGAACCTGGCGTGGAGCCCTCCCGGTTCCGACGGTGGCCGGGCCGTCACCGGATACGAGTACGAGCTCTCGACCGACCACGGCAACACGTTTGGTGCGTGGACCGCGACGGGCAGCGTCGACACGACGTTCCTCGCGCCGTGCACGTCGTCGACCTGCACGTTCCAATTGCGCGCTCGCAACGCGCTCGGCGTCAGCGTGGAGAGTGATCCCGCGACGGCGGCGGGTTCGACCGATACGGACGCGCCCGCGCCTGTCCTCGGCGCCCCGGTGGCGAGCGGCAACATCGACACGATGAGCACGACGACCTTCTCGGGCGACTCGGGCGCGGTGTCGGGTGACCTCAGCACCGTCACCGCGAAGGTGTACGCGTGCGCGTGCACGAACATCGCGCCGCTGCAGACGCTCACGACGACCGCGTCGAACGGTCTGTGGAGCGTGCCCGCGTCGAGCGCGCTCACGCCCGGCGTGTACACGGTGCAGGCGTCGCAGACCGACTGGGCGGCGAACGCGACGACGACGCCGGCGACGACCTTCGAGGTGCGCAACGCGGTCTTCGTGTCGCCGCTCGGCAGCGACTCGAGCTCGGGCAGCGCGGCCGCGCCGAAGCTCACGCTGCAAGCGGGCATCAACACGGCGAGCTCGCAGTCGCGGCCCCAGGTCGCGGTCGGCAACGGCACCTACGACGCGGGCAGCGGCCTGTCGATCTCGAGCAACGTGTCGGTGCTCGGCGGCTTCGACGGCGGCGCGTCCTTCAGCCGGCCCGGAACCGCGGGCACGACCGGCTCGGCCAACAACAACCTCACGCAGGTGCAGGGCATCCCGCAGGCCGCGACGGTCAGCGGTGCGACCGCGACGATCGACGGCCTGACCCTGCGCGGCCTCAACACCGGACTGACTGCGGGCAGCAGCGTCTACGGCGTGCGCGCGATCAGCGGCGCCAACCTGACGCTCAGCAACGACGCGGTGAACGCGGCCGCGGGCATCGCGGGCGCGTCGTCGGCGAGCACGGGGACGGACGCGTCCTCCGCGGGCTGCACCGGCGTCGTTGGTCAGAGCGGTCCCGACGGGGCGACCGGTGCCGCGAGCTGCGGCAGTGGGAATCCGCAGGGCTCGGGCGCGGGTGGCAACGGTGGCCACGGCTCGATCTTCTCGAGTGCCGACGGCAATGCCGGTTCCGCGGGCGGTGGGGGCGCGGCCGGCGGTGCGAAGGGCGCGGGTGACTGCACCTTCAGCGCGACGGGTGGTGGCGGCGGAACCGGCGGCGCGTCCGGTAATCCGGGCGGGGCCGGCGGGGCCGGCGGCAGCGCGGTCGACCTCGCGGGGAGCACCTGGCTCGGACACAACGGTGGCACCGGCGGTACCGGCGGGAACGGTGGCGGTGGCGGTGGCGGCGGTGGCGGCGGCGGCACCTGCGCCAGCGTCTTCGGTGGTGGCGGTGGCAGCGGCGGTGGGGGCGGCAACGGCGGCGGCGGCGCGCCGGGCGTCGGCTCCTTCGGCGGCGGCTCGTTCGCGGTCTACGCCTTCAACGCCTCGGTGACCGCGACGGCTTCGGCGCTGATCTCCGACGTCGGCGGCACGGGCGGGAACGGCGCCACGGGCGGCAACGCGGCCGGGGGCGGCCGCGCCGGCGACGGCGGCTCCGCCAACACCTCGCTCCAGGGCGGCGGCGGTGGCGGTGGTGGCGGCGGTGGTGGCGGCGCCGGTGGTGGCGGTGGCGGCGGCGGTGCCGGGGGCCCGTCGATCGCGCTGTTCCACGCCGGGACCGGCACGGCGACCTCCAATGGCGGCACGACGCTCTCGCACGCGGCGGCGGCGTCGACCGGCGGCGCGGGTGGCACCGGCGGAACGGGTGGCGGCGCCGGTGGTGGCGGCAGTGGCGGCGCGTCCTTCTCGGTCTTCGGTGCGGGCGTGCACCCCGGCGCGGTGGGCACCTCGGGTTCGTCGGGTGCCGCGGGCAGCACCGGCTCCACCGGGGCCGGGGGTCTGATCTGCTCCACCGACAACGGGGGCGTCTGCACGGGCTGAGCGCGAGCTCGACAGGGTGACGGGCACGGGGCGAGGCTGGCCGTGCGCGTCACCCTCGCTCGCGCGCGAGGTTGATCGAGCGCGCACCGACGCCGCAGACTGCGGCGATGGAACGGGCGGCGGAGATCGCGGCGATCGGTGCGGAGTGCCGGCAGACGCTCGAGGACCGGCACCGCGCGCGTGAGATCGTGCTCGCCGCGTCGCGACTCGCGATCCAGTCGTCGGCCGCGTCGATCCGTGCGACGCACCGCGGCGAGTACGACAGCGCAGCGGAGCTGGCGCGCGACGCGCGTGCTCGCGTTGCGGAGGCCGACGCCGCGCTCGCGTCGCAACCCGATCTGCGCGGCAGCGGACCGGTTCACGACGCGCGCAAGGAAGTCGCCGAGGCGTGGCTCACGCTCGCGCTCGTACGCGGTGACGCGCTCCCCGAGCGCGCCGAGCTCGGCGTCGACGCGTCGGCGTACCTCAACGGGATGGCCGAAGCCGCGAGCGAGCTGCGCCGCCAGGTGCTCGACTGCCTGCGCCGCGGTGATCTCGAGCGCGGCGAAACGCTCATGGCCGCGATGGACGACGTGTACTCCGTGCTCGCGACGATCGACTATCCCGACATGGTGACCGGCGGTCTGCGGCGCACGACTGACGCGCTCCGTGCGGTGCTCGAGCGCACGCGCGGCGATCTGACGACGACGATCGTCGCGTCCCGCCTGCAGGCTGCGATCGACGCGGCGAGGGCCTGAGACCGGGCAACTCGGCCGAAGCCGCCGATCCCCGCTTTGCTAGCGTGGACCGTTCCGGGGGTGTAGCTCAGTCCGGTAGAGCGCTACGTTCGCAACGTAGAAGTCGTGGGTTCAAGTCCCATCACCTCCACCAAAACGTTCTCTTTCACACCCCGGGCCGACGACGTCGGCACGGGGTGTTCCAGTTCGTGGTCGAGCCTGGCCATGAGGTCGTCCGCGAGCAGGTCGGTGAACGGGTCAGCGAGGCGGGCGTAGGTGACGCCTTCGACGTCGACGTAGACGGCATCGAAGATGGCTTGGTTGAGGTGTCGTCGGGTCTGATGCCCGGCGCGGCTGTAGGCGGTGCCGAAGTGTTGGGCGAGGCCGAGCGCGGCGTCGAGGTTGCGCTCGATGGTCTCCCAGTGGACCTCGGTTGCCGCGAGAGCCGCACCCGCGTCGGCGAACTCGTCGAGCACGTACGCGCCGATGCTCTCGGCCTTGCG